>JBJTXF010000310.1:0-7249 GCA_046082145.1 Limnohabitans sp.
GTTTGGCGTTGACGCTGGTGAGGGTGCGTGCCAACAACAACTCGACCCAGCTGAACATGAAACAAAAGAAGGCGGTCACGCCCACGCCGGCTTTGATGAGAGGCAAAAACACCTTGACGAAAAAAGCCGGAAAGCTATAGCCATCGATATAAGCGGTTTCATCAATTTCTCTGGGAATGCCGCTCATAAAGCCTTCCAAAATCCACACCGCCAGCGGCACATTGAACAGCAAATGCGCCATGGCAACGGCGATGTGCGTGTCCATCAGGCCAACGGTGCTGTAGAGCTGGAAAAACGGCAGCAAAAACACCGCTGGCGGGGTCATGCGGTTGGTGAGCAGCCAGAAAAACACATGCTTGTCCCCCAAAAACCGGTAGCGAGAAAATGCATAAGCTGCAGGCAAAGCCACCAACACCGAAATCACTGTGTTGATCAACACATAAATCAAGCTGTTGATGTAGCCCGAATACCATGAAGCATCGGTGAAGATGGTGAGGTAGTTGCTCCAAGTGGGGTCGGCAGGAAACAGCGCAAAACTGGAAAGAATTTCCTGGTTGGTTCTGAAGCTCATGTTGACCATCCAGTAAATGGGCAACAAAGCAAACACCAAATACAACACCAAAAACACCGTACGCTTTTTGAAGCGGCGCTCATCCATGGTCAGACTCCTTGGCCTGGGTGCCCACGGTTTGCATCCAGTTGTAGAGAATGAAGCACAGCAACAAAATGATGAGGAAATAAATCAGCGAGAAAGCCGCGGCGGGTCCCAAGTCGAATTGACCCACGGCTTTTTGCGTCAGGTACTGGCTCAAAAAGGTGGTGGCATTGCCCGGACCGCCGCCAGTCAACACAAACGGTTCGGTGTAAATCATGAAGCTGTCCATGAACCTAAGCAACACCGCAATCACCAGCACGCCGCGCAATTTAGGTAACTGAATAAACCGGAACACAGCCCACTTGGAAGCCCCGTCAATTTGCGCGGCTTGGTAATACGCATCCGGGATGCTGCGCAAGCCGGCATAACACAGCAGCGCCACCAATGGTGTCCAATGCCAAATGTCCATGACGAGCACGGTCAGCCAAGCATCATGTGCATTGCCTGTGTAGTTGTAATCAATGCCCAAGGCTTGCAGCGAGGCGCCCAACAAGCCAATGTCAGCTCGCCCGAAAATTTGCCAGATGGTGCCCACCACATTCCAAGGAATCAACAAAGACAAGGCCACCAACACCAAGGTCACCGATGCCGGCCAACCTTTGGACGGCATCGACAACGCCAAGGCGATGCCTAAGGGGATTTCCAAGGCCAGCACCGCCAATGAGAAAAACAATTGGCGCAGCAACGCATCATGCAAATCCTGATCGCGCATGACAGCCGCGAACCACTCAGTGCCGACAAACACCCGGCGCTCTGGGGAGATGATGTCTTGCACCGAATAATTGCCCACTGTCATGAGCGGCAAAATGGCAGAAAAAGCCACACAAACCACGACCGGCAGTACCAGCAACCAGGCCTTTTGATTGAGGGGTTTCACGCGATCAACTCCTCGTTTTCATAAAAACAACTGTGCGTGCCAATGACTTCAACATACACCGTCTGACCCACTTGCCATTGACTGGCGTGTGAACCTGCCATGCGAACCCGGACAATGCCGGCATCGGCTTGGACCGTCAGCAATCCGCTGGTCCCCAGGTCTTGCCAACGCATCACTTGGGCTGGCAGACTGCCCGCCACAGGTTGCGCGTGCACCGAGATGTACTCGGGCCTGACGCCAAGCTGCAAAGCGGTGGTACCGGTCAACTTCTGCGCCAACGTCGGTGGCAATGCAAGCCGGGAGGTGCCGATCTGTAAGGTTTGAGCGGTGCACACCGCAGGCAGGAAATTCATCCCAGGTGAGCCGATGAAATGGCCTACAAACGTGTGAGCCGGGCGCTCAAACAAAGCCTCGGCGCTGCCCACTTGCACCGCGCGGCCACGGGTCATGACCACCACTTCCTGCGCAAAGGTCAAAGCCTCGACCTGGTCATGGGTCACGTAAATCAACGTGTGCTTAAGTTCTTGGTGAATTTGCTTGAGTTTTCTGCGCAATTGCCATTTCAAATGCGGGTCGATCACGGTCAAGGGTTCATCGAACAAGATGGCGGCCACATCGGGGCGCACCAAGCCGCGGCCCAGGGAAATTTTTTGTTTGGCGTCGGCAGACAAACCCGCAGCGCGCTGGTTCAATTGCCCGTTCAATTCGAGCATTTCCGCGATTTGACCGACACGCTGTCGTATCTGTTCCCGTGGCATTTGCCGGTTCTGCAAAGGAAAAGCCAGGTTTTCGGCCACTGTCATGGTGTCGTAGATCACGGGAAATTGAAACACCTGGGCGATGTTGCGCTGCTGCGGGGTCAAGCCGGTGACATTTTCGCCGTTGAAAGTGACCCGACCCTGCGACGGCTTGACCAAGCCAGAAATGATGTTGAGCATGGTGGTTTTGCCGCAACCCGACGGACCCAATAATGCGTATGCACCCCCTGCCTTGAACGTCATCTGTAGCGGTAACAAGGCGTAATCCGCATCGTGCTGCGGGTTCGCATGGTACGAATGCGCCAAGTCCAGTTCGATTTGAGCCACCATGTCAGTTGGACTCCCGCATGGCCAAGGGCGATCGGATCAATTCACCAAGCGCATTGAAAACATAGGCATCGCGTTCATGCCAATACACCTGAATCGCAGCGCCAATGTCAAAAAAATGCACCCCGGTTTTTTGCATCACCAATTCCATGGACCCACAACTCAGGTGCACAAAAGTGTCAGTACCGGAAATCTCTGCCAGCTGCACCATGGCCTGGAGTGCCACATCCCCACGGCGTTGATCGGTTCTCAGCGCCGTGGCACGCAAACCCAGTTGCAATTGGCCAGTATCGCCGGCGATGTCTGACACGGTCAAAGCGCTTTGGTCATCAAGTTGCCAGCTGCCGTCAGCCATGGCGCGCGCTTGCAACACATTGATAGGCGGGTCGCTGAATGCGCTGGCGACATCCAATGACTGTGGTCGGCGAAACACCTCTAAGGTCGGTCCATATTGCAGTACACGTCCCTCTTTCATCACAGCCGTGTGGCCGCCCAGCAACAAGGCTTCAGTGGGCTCGGTCGTGGCGTAAACCACGGTGCCGCTGCCCGCCTCGAACAATTGGGTGAGATCCTCGCGCAATTCTTCACGCAGCTTGTAATCCAGATTCACCAACGGTTCGTCCAAAAACATCAACGGCGCTTGTTTGGCCAAGGCCCGCGCCAATGCCACACGCTGCTGCTGGCCGCCGGACAAAGCGGCCGGTAAGCGGTCTAAAAACGGGTCGATGCGCAAACGTGCAGCCAGGGCCCTGACCTTGGCATCTGTGTCTTGGTCGCCACGCAAACGCAGCGGTGACGCAATGTTGTCGTACACATTCATCGAAGGGTAATTGATGAACTGTTGATACACCATAGCGACATTGCGTTCTCGCACGCCCATGCCAGTGATGTCTTTGCCATCGACCCAAATCCGTCCCTCGGTGGGCGTGTCCAAACCAGCCATCAATCGCATCAAACTGGTTTTGCCAGCTTGCGTTGCGCCAAGCAGCACGGTGACCGCGTTGGGCACCAAAGTCAGGTTCAAGGGGTACAGGTGCATCTGCCCGTTCACCGTCTGGCTGATCTGTTCAAGTTTCAAGGTCATGGGTGGCGGCTGATTTCCATGTCGGGCGGGTACGGCAAGCTGGGAAGCCCATAACGGGCATGATTTTCTTTTCTTTTCGAATTCTTGTTCGTATTTGTATGAATTGATTCGGTATTTTCCCTAGGTCGGTGCAAACAAGGGATGCATTAAGGTACGTGCCAACCGTTTTGAGAACCCTATGAGTCCGAATCCGCGCCAATCTCAACTGCTTGACCTGGTGCAGGCAAGGGGCTCGGTATCGATTGAGTTTTTGGCAGAGACTTTCTCTGTCACCTTGCAAACTGTTCGCCGCGATGTTCAGCGCTTGGCAGAGGCAGGATTGTTATCCCGCTTTCACGGTGGCGTGGGGCTTCCCGGATCCACCACAGAAAACATCGCCTACCGACAACGACAAGCCTTGTCCCTCGATGGCAAAACCCGTATCGCCAAAGCCATCGCTGCCAGCGTGCCGCAAGGTTGTTCGCTGATCATGAATATTGGCACCACCATGGAGGCCGTGGCGCGGGAGTTACGCCAACACCGTGGCTTGCGGGTAATCACCAACAATTTGAACGTGGCTCAGATCATGAGCGACAACCCCGATTGCGAAGTCATCGTGACGGGCGGCATGGTGCGCGGCGTCGACCGCGGAATTGTGGGAGAAGCCACCGTGGACTTTATTCGCCAATTCAAGGTGGACATTGGTCTGATTGGCATCAGCGGCATTGAAGCGGACGGCACCATGCGTGATTTTGATTACCGTGAAGTCAAAGTTGCCAAGGCCATCATCGAACACTCCCGCCAAGTGTGGCTGGCGGCTGACATCACCAAATTCAACCGTCCCGCCATGGTTGAGTTGGCCCATTTGTCGCATATTGATCGCCTGTTCACCGATGCCCTGCCGCCAGACAGCTTTGTACAGTTGCTAGAGCAGTCGGGCGTGGAGTGCACCATCGCAGTGGAATCGGCCGGTACGCCTACCTTGTCTTTGGTATCTTGATCTTTTTGGAGAAGGTGAGCGCCATGACCTGTTTGTTGGCCCTCGACCAGGGCACCTCAAGTTCACGCAGCATTATTTTTCGCTCGGACGGCAGCATTTTGGCGTCGGCACAAGCGGAATTTCGTCAAATTTACCCGCAACCGGGCTGGGTGGAACACGATCCCATGGAAATTTGGCAAAGCCAGCTGGCCACCGCCAGGCAGGTGTTGTCGCAATCCGGCCTGAGCGCCTCTTCGATCGCTTCAGTCGGTATCACCAACCAACGCGAGACCACTGTCGTTTGGCGGCGCGACACCGGTCAACCCATTTACAACGCCATTGTTTGGCAAGACCGGCGCGCCGAGCCACAATGCTTACGATTGCGCCAAGCCGGTCATGGCGACCTGGTGCAACAAAAAACCGGCCTGCTGATCGATGCGTATTTTTCTGCCACCAAACTCCAATGGATCTTGGACCATGTGGCTGGCGCGCGCGACATGGCCGAGCGTGGCGAATTGGCTTTCGGCACGGTCGACAGTTGGCTGATGTGGCAATTGAGCGGTGGCGCGGTGCATGCGACCGATGTCAGCAATGCTGCTCGGACGATGTTGTTCAACATCCATACCAACCGATGGGACGATGAACTGCTGGCCTTGTTGGGCATACCGGCTTCCATATTGCCGCAAGTGCAAGCCTCGGCCAGCGACTATGGCCTTACCCGAAGCGATTGGCTGGGACAGGCCTTGCCCATCGGCGGCGTCGCTGGTGACCAGCAAAGCGCTTTGTTCGGACAAGCTTGCTTTGAAGCAGGGCAAGCCAAGAACACTTACGGCACCGGTTGCTTCATGCTCATGCACACCGGCAACCGCTGCCAGACCAGCACACATGGTTTGATCACCACCAGCGCCGCTCAGCCCGATCAAAACCCCGCTTACGCTTTGGAAGGCAGTGTTTTCATCGGTGGCGCGGTGGTGCAATGGTTGCGTGATGGGTTGCGGGCGTTTGACAAAAGCGCCGATGTGCAATTGCTGGCCGAGACCGTCCCCGACACTGGCGGCGTGGTGTTGGTGCCTGCTTTCACCGGCTTGGGCGCACCGTATTGGCAGGCAGACGCAAGAGGCGCCATCGTCGGTTTGTCGCGCGGCACCACCATGGCGCATATCGCCCGCGCTGCTTTGGAAAGCATTGCCTATCAAAGCACCGCACTGCTGCAAGCCATGAACCGCGATGCATCACAACCCGTGCATGAATTGCGTGTTGACGGCGGCGCGTGTGTCAACGATTTGCTGATGCAGTTTCAAGCCGACTTGCTGGGCATACCCGTGTTGCGCCCCGCCGTCATCGAAACCACGGCGTTGGGCGCGGCTTATCTGGCGGGTTTGACCATTGGCATCTACCAAAGCCCTGAGGAGTTGTCGCGGCAATGGCGGGTAGAACGCCGTTTTGAGCCGCGAATGTCGCGCGATCAAGCGGCCGCCAAAATGGCCGATTGGGAGCGGGCTGTGCGCCAGACCACGGCCACTTGACTGACAATCTCGGTCTGCGCTTCACCCACAGACTGCTCCAGCATGACACAGCCCTTTTCTTCTCTGTTGCCCATGGCGTTCATTGGCGGCGGTAACATGGCCCAGGCCTTGGCCAGCGGTTGGCTGAAACAAAAGCTGCCCTCTAACCAGCTACACGTGGTCGAACCACTGCCAGACACCCGCCAACGGTTGCAACAGGCCTTGGGGGTACACGTCCACGAACATGTCGACACCGTGCCCAAAGACATCCGTCTGCTGGTGTGGGCCATCAAACCGCAGGTGTTCAAACAGGTCGCCTCTGCATTGGCAAGCCGGTTTGAGCATGCCTTGCACCTGAGCGTGGCAGCAGGTGTGCGCAGCGACAGCATGGCACGCTGGCTGAAAACAGAACGCATTGTTCGGGCCATGCCCAACACCCCCGCATTGGTCGGCCTGGGACAAACCGGATTGTTTGCGCGCGATGCCGTACAGGCTGTGGAGCGCGAGCATATGCAGCAATTGATGCAAGCCATTGGGCAAACCGTGTGGGTGGCGCAAGAAGCTTTGTTAGACGCAGTGACCGCCGTCTCTGGCTCGGGCCCAGCGTATGTGTTATATTTCATCGAGGCCATGGTCAGCGCCGGGATTCGCATGGGGTTGAGCACCGAACAAGCCCACCAATTGGCGGTGGGTACGTTTGTCGGCGCCGCAGAACTGGCACGCCGCAGCGCCGAACCGTTGGCGGTACTGCGCGACAACGTCACGTCCAAAGGCGGCACCACCCATGCCGCCATCAGCCGCATGCAGGCCGACGGTCTGGCCAACTTGATCGACGCTGCGTTACAAGCCGCGCAACAACGCAGTTCGGCACTTGGCGACGACTTGGACTCGCCAACTGATTGAGTTTCAATCGCAGCATGAGGTTCAAGCTTTGAGCCACAAGCCACCCACAATCCCGGCAAAAAGTGTCGCGCCCAGCCAGTGGTTCATGCGGAAAGCACGAAAACACGCGTCGCGGTCACGTCGATAAATCATGCCGACATGCCACAAGGCCTGCACCCCGGCGATTTCAATCGAGAACCATT
>JBJTXF010000311.1:0-2859 GCA_046082145.1 Limnohabitans sp.
CAACCCATATTGACCAAAATAAGTTGATGGCGGCATTGCTGGGGTTGAGGTAAGTTGATCGTCAGAATTTTTTAAGCGCGTTAACGACACTGAGACGACTACTTCATAGTCTTAGGTACAAATTTCTTTACTTCCCTAAAAGCACAACCATAGCCACACCGGCGCAAAAGGCGAAAATCAGCCCCATGCTCAGCCACCGCAACCGCACCTGCAAACGTCTGACGGCGACAATCAAGGCGGCGTTTTGTTCAGCCAACTCTGCCAGTGCCTGCGCCATTTGTCGCTGGGCCTGTGCCAGTTGAACCAACTCTGTGGGTGCGTCAACCCCGCCAGTGCGGTGTTTGTCTATGAACCCACGAGCTTTGTCCAGCACCCCCGGCGCGTGTTCGAGAACCTTCTCCCAAGGGACTACCTTGAGAGCGGATAACCATGAAATAGCCATGCACTGCTCCTAAGCAGAGGAAGGTTGGTAAACGCGAAGCTCAACGGTATTTAATGTGAGTAACCTTAGCTGGTTTCTCGCGGTTTTGACGAGCGTAAATACTTCCACACTTCTTTCTCAGTGTCCAAGCCTTCGGTTTCTAACCGATGGCTGATATGCGATTGGTCGCTGACTGCAGCAAGCTCACGCATTTGGCTCAGCAAATTACGGTATCGCGCTAAAGCAAAGTCTGGATTACGCGCCATAAGTTGAAGATCATGGTTTTGGGGATTGGCAGCACCGTTGTTTTCAAGTTTCAATGCTTCTTCTCGCTCAGCACGGAGTTGGTCCGTGAAAGCAGACGACATGATGGCAGCGGGGATCGCAAATACGCCAATACCCAACAAAGCCAGCACGACGGTCAAGAACCGTCCACCCGCCGTGACGGGGGTAATATCTCCGTAGCCCACACTGGCCAATGTGATCACCGCCCAATACATGGCTGTGGGAATGTTTTCAAACTTGTCAGGTTGCGCTCGGCTTTCAAGCAAATATCCCACAGCCGCAGTGATAAACACCAATAGCATCATGATGAACGATGAAGCCATGAGCACAGGCAATTCGCGCCTGATGACCATGAACATGGTGCCAATTGATTTGCTATATCGACTGAGTTTTAGTAAACGTGTGAGCCTCACAAGCCGTAAAAAACGTAAGTCAATAAACTGAGAAAGTACAGCTTCTAGCAAGAAAGGCAAAATCGAAATCAAATCGATCAAGCCATTGAATGAACTGCAAAATTTCCAACGAGAAGCAGCGGTACGCTGGGGATTGTTTTCAGCAACAGAATACACCCGCAAAGCATACTCAAAGAAAAAGATAAAAAATGCAATGCTATCTAAGATCAGAAAATGCAATTCAAACGCAGCGCGAATTCTGTCAACTGATTCCAAAACAATGGACAAGGTCGAAACAACAATCCAAAAAATCAAAAACAAATCCAACATCAACGGCAAACCAGCACGTGAATCGTCTGGGGGAAATAAGAGAGCATGCACTTTTTGGCGGCGCGTCATTCCTGCAGTAGCTTCTTTGAAAGCCTTATAAGCTGGTAACAAAGTTGCGGTGACTTTGAATATTCGAAACAAGCGCAAGGCACGCAACAGTCGCAGATCTATGCTGACCAGACTGGCTATATAAAACGGCAAAATTGCCAACAGATCAATGATGGCATAGCGATTGGTCACATACCGAAACCGTGCAAAACGTGACGATGAAAATTCAGGATCAGCAGGTGCAACAATCCATCGCAACACATACTCAACTGTGAAAACAATGACAGAAAAAGTTTCAAATAAATCGAACTCTGCGGCATAGCTGGCAGCAAAACCTTCACCGGTTTCAAGCACCATGGCAACCAGGTTAAGCAAAATCAATGATGTCGACCATCGGCTAACAGAGGCATGAAAACCATGGGGATTGTTTTCATTGAACAGCAAATCAAATAGATACTTTGACATTGACTTAGTTGATGAATTTTGGGAGTACATATAAACCACGCTTTGCAATGTATTTACAAAGCGATGGTAGCTGACAAGATATAAACCAGATAGATATTAAATAATTATTTAATCAATTAATCTGTTGCTTTTATCGTATTTTAAGGGGTATGTAATCACCTCAATATGCTTTGCGCCTGCACTCAGCAACGACGTCAGACCAATAAGTCTCGACAGAAGAGCAAAAGCAGTCAATTTTTGAGTTTACTTTTTATTTCATCAACATCTTGCAACAACTTGTCCAAACGCATGCGCAAACCATCACGTTCTGCGCGAGCTTTGGCTTCTGCTTCGTCGTTGCTTGCATCCACAATCACCGCGATAAATAGATTCAAAATAACAAAGGTAGAAAGCAAAATAAATATGATGAAGAAAATCCAAGCATATGGAAAAACCTCCATGATGGGTCGCGCAACACTGTCCGACCAACCGTCACCCGTCATTACTTGAAACAAGGTGTACAAGCTTAATCCCAAGGTGCCAAAAGTCTCAGGGAACTCGGGACCAAATAAATTTGTCGCCAACACCGCCGAAACATAAAAAATCAAACACATGACAATACCTACAGAACTCAAACCTGGTATGGCGGCTAATAATCCAGCAATGACTTTGTGTAAGCTTGGGACTTTGGTAGCCAATCGCAAAACACGCAGTACCCTAAGCGCTCTGAGAACTGCAAAGGGCCCTGAGGCAGGAATCAAAGCAATAGCGATAACTACAAAATCAAACACGGCCCAGCCATCCCTGAAAAAAGCAAAGCCACGCGCCAAAAGCAATGCCAAAATTTCCACAACAAAAACGCCCAAAATCATTTGGTCGCCTATTTGTAATTGGGTGCTGTAGTGTTCGCGTATGTATTGGTTGGTCTCTAGACCCATC
>JBJTXF010000312.1:0-3676 GCA_046082145.1 Limnohabitans sp.
GTTGGCCTTGTCTGGCCCACCCTTTATGGGCGGATTTCACGGCATGCCAGCGGCCAGCCAATTGCTGGGGCTGTGGCCTGCATTGGTGGACAGAACGTTCATCGAATCCCAGGTCAGCGTTGACGCATGGGAGATGTCATGAGATTGCGTTTGGCCCAGATCGCGCACGCCCGCAGCGGCGACAAAGCCAACACCGCCGACATCGGCTTGTTTGCATGGGATCCGACGGGTTATGCGGTGTTGGCCGAACACGTGACCGCAGAAAAAGTGGCGCAGCATTTTTCTCACCTGTGGCCCCTAGCCTCCACGGCCGCCGCACAAAACCATGTTGAACGTTTCGATTTGCCACAACTGCTTGCACTCAAATTTGTGTTGCGCGGCGCGCTCAACGGCGGCGCCGCATCAAGTTTGCGCAGTGATAACTTGGGCAAAACCATCGCCGCGCAATTGCTGCGCATGGAAATCGAGCTGCCGCAGGCGCAGGTAGACTCGGTAAGGCAAGCCGCACAAACCGCTATCGACAAGTTTTAGCGTTGGCCTTCACTCAACAAACCACACACATGAGCGTTGCTGACCCACACACTCAAACCACCATCAGCATGCGAGAGGCCTTGTGGTTTTGGTTCAAGCTCGGTTTCATCAGTTTCGGTGGGCCGGCGGGACAAATCAGCATCATGCACCAAGCGCTGGTGGTCGAGCGTCGCTGGATATCTGAAAAGCGTTTCTTGCATGCGTTGAACTACTGCATGCTGCTGCCCGGGCCTGAAGCGCAACAACTCGCCACCTACTTGGGTTGGCTGATGCACAAAACCATGGGCGGCGTGCTGGCTGGTCTGTTGTTCATCCTGCCTGCATTGTTTTTGATCATGGCTTTGTCCTGGATTTACGTGAGTTTTGGCGATGTACCTTGGGTGGCAGCGGTGTTCCAAGGCATCAAACCCGCTGTGATCGCGGTGGTGATTCAGGCGTTGCACCGATTGGGTTCGCGTTCACTGCACAACCGTTGGATGTGGTTCCTGGCCGTCGCCAGTTTTGTCGCGGTGTTTGTCTGGCAAGTGCCGTTTCCTTGGATCGTGTTGGGGGCGATGTTGACAGCCGCAGTGATCGGCACATTCGCACCCAATTCACTGGCGGTGAACACACACCGATCCGGCGCACAAGCCGCCACGCAGCGTGAGGCCATCATCGATGACCACACCCCCTTGCAAGCGCATGCACAGTTCCAAGCCAAACGTTTGTGGCGTGTGCTGAGCGTGGGTGCGGTGCTGTGGTTGCTGCCGATGGGGCTGCTGTGGACGGTTTGGGGTGCCTCCCACACCTTGCTCGACATGGGTTGGTTTTTCAGCAAAGCCGCGTTGATGACCTTTGGCGGAGCGTATGCGGTGCTGCCCTATGTGTACCAAGGCGCGGTGGAGGGTTTTCAATGGCTCACCCCGCACCAAATGATCGATGGACTCGCGCTGGGTGAATCCACCCCGGGGCCGTTGATCATGGTGGTGACGTTTGTGGGTTATGTGGGCGGCCATGCCAAGCCGGTGATCAACGGTGATTGGCAAACGCTGTCAGCGGTGCTAGGTGCGTTGGTCGCGACCTGGTTCACTTTCCTGCCCTCGTTTGTCTTCATCTTGGGTGGCGGTCCCTTGGTCGAAATGACCCAGCACCAATGGCGATGGACGGCACCGCTCAGAGGCGTGACCGCTGCGGTGGTCGGCGTGATGCTGCAACTGGCTTTGTTCTTTGCCTACCATGTCTGGTGGCCACAGGGCTTTACACATTCGCTACATATCTGGGCCGCTGTATTCACCGTGATTTGGACCCTTGCGTTGTTTCGTTTCAAGTGGTCGGTGTTGAAAGTGATCAGCAGCGCAGCAGTTGTTGGCTTGGTGTGGCCATTGCTAGGCTGACACACAGCCCGTCTTTAGACCGTGATGATGCCCACATACCCGGTTGGCTAAATATTGCCCCAAATACTGGTGAGGCTTACATAAATTTTGCCGAGATTTGTCCGAGCACACCAAAATCAGCTTCGATGGCATCGCCTTCGCTGACCACTACGGGCACCACACAGGTACCGGTAATCACCGTTTCCCCCTCACGCAAACACATGCCGTGTGCGATCAGTTCATTGGCCAGCCAGGTCAGCGCCATGCGCGGGTCACCCAGCACATTGGCACCACTGCCGGTGGCTTTGATCTCACCATGGTTTCGCACTTGCACAGCGTGTTGGCTCAAATCCAACCCACGCCAATCGTAAGCAACTGCTGTCCCCAAGAGCATTTGGTGGGCACACGCAAAGTCTGCCAACAACAATGCTTCGCCCGCTTGGATGAATTGCTCAAAACGGGAATCGGGAACCTCGATGGCCAAATGCAAATCCTGCACATGCGACATCACCTCCTCCAGGGTCAGCGGCTGTGTGCTGTGGGCAAGCACATCGCTGCCGATGCGAAACGCAAACTCGGGCTCCATGACACGCATTCGATTGATGCCCAGCGTTAATGTGGCACCTGCAGGATGGCAGCGCGAGGTCAACAACCGACCGGCCAAAGGTCCACTGACGTTGATGTGTTGTTGCCCCGCTTGGCTGGTGGCGGCGATTTTCCAGCCCATAGGCAACTCGCCTGTGGCTTCGCAAAAGGCAGCTTGGGCGGCATAGCCGTCGGCGCGGCTCTGCGGCAAGGGGGTCAAGTCAGACCAATCAGTCACATGGCGCCCCTCTTTCCAAGCAGAGAACAAGGCATTGGTCAAAAAAGAAAAACGTTGACTGGACATGCGGTACTTCCTGTGAAATAAAAAACTGTCGCAGTGTAATTCGTGCATCAGTCCAGCTGACCGGGTTCAAGCCAGCCATTGCAACGCCTATCATTCAAACTTGGCATGCAAGCACTTTGCAACACACCTTTTCCCTTGAAGCACCAGCCCACCATGACCCTGAAAACATTGACCCCTTGGAAAATTCAAACCGACGACCGGTTTCAGTTGTCAGACATCGCCACGCGACTGCCCGAAAAATTGGAAAAAACCGATGAGGCCAAAAGGCTCAAAGCCCTGTTTGATCGCTTGAACCAACTGCAAACCGTACTGTATGCATCGAAGCGTCGAGGGTTTTTGCTGGTGCTACAAGGCATGGATACCGCTGGCAAAGACGGCGTGATCCGACATGTGTTCACCCATGTCAGCCCCTTGGGTGTGCGGGCACAAGCCTTTGCCGCACCCTCTGAGGAAGAAAGCCGACACGATTTTCTATGGCGCATCCACAGCAAATTACCGGCCCGTGGCGAGATGGTCATCTTCAACCGCAGCCACTATGAAGACGTGTTGGTTCCCCAAGTCAGGGGCTGGCTTAAACCTTCACAGATCGAGAAGCGCTTGGCCCATATCCGACACTTTGAGGCCATGCTGCATGACGAAGGCATCACCGTGCTGAAATGCTATTTGCACATTTCGAAGGGCGAACAAAAAAAACGCTTGCAGGCCCGCATAGACGACCCCGATAAACAATGGAAATTACAGGCATCGGATTTTGAAGACCGCAAACTCTGGCCTACATTCATGAGGGCCTACCAGCAAACCCTGTCGGCGACGAGCACCCCAAGTGCACCTTGGTATGTGGTGCCTGCGGATGACAAATCCGAGCGCAACCTTTTTTTGGCAGAACTGCTGGTGGCGACGTTGG
>JBJTXF010000313.1:0-3492 GCA_046082145.1 Limnohabitans sp.
GTCTGATGTCTGTCTCTATTTCTGTCTCTCTCCCTTCTTCCCTCTTCTCACCCGGTCAACGCTGGCCTCCGCCTCACCGACGCCTGCGGCCGCGCGCCAGCCTCTGCGCGGCATTTATCGTGGTATTGCCGATTTTTCTGAACCAGTTTTTGCCCGTGCTGGCAGCTTGGTTGGGCATGGCCATGTCCACCACCGTGGTCTCGCATGCTGAATTGATGATTTTCGGTGCGTTGATTGTGTGGTTCTTGATCGTCGAGCCGCATGGCTTGGCGCGCTTGTGGGCCATTGGCAAGCAGAAAATGCGTGTCTGGCCGTTCCCGTATTGAACAGGGTGTGTACTGTTTGTGTTAACCGTTTTTGAAGGAGACGAAGGTGAAAAAATCAGTCGTGTGGTTGTCTGCGGTATTGACCTCGGTGTTGCTGTCATCTGGGTCGCAAGCATTGGCGCAAGCCAAAGAACAATTCATACCGGTGCTGTCCTACCGCACCGGGCCGTATGCGCCCAATGGCACGCCGTGGGCCAACGGTTTTGTCGATTACCTCAAGTTGGTCAATGCCAAAGGTGGTATCAACGGTGTGAAGATTGCCTATGAAGAATGCGAAACCGGTTATGACACCGCGCGCAGTGTCGAATGCTATGAACGCTTGAAAAGCAAGAACCCCAGCTTCGTGCAAACCTTGTCCACCGGTGCCACCTTCGCCATCACCGAAAAAGCACCGGGCGACAAAATCCCTGTGCTGACCATTGGTTATGGCCGCAGCGAAAGTGCAGATGGGGCGGTGTTCAAATGGAACTTCCCGATTGCGGGTACCTACTGGGTGGCGGCAGACACCATCTTGCAAGCCATCGCCAAAAAAGAAGGTGGCTGGGACAAGCTCAAAGACAAAAAAGTCGTGCTGGTCTACCACGACAGCCCGTTTGGCAAAGAACCGATTCCTTTGATGCAAGAGCGTTCGCGCAACCACGGTTTCGAACTGCAGTTGTTACCGGTCACACCGCCCGGCGTCGAACAAAAAGCCACATGGTTGCAAGTGCGTCAATCTAAGCCTGACTATGTGGTGCTGTGGGGTTGGGGGGTGATGAATTCCACCGCCATCAAAGAAGCCCAAGCCACCGGCTACGCCCGCGAAAAAATGTATGGCGTCTGGTGGGCCGGTGCAGAGCCTGATGTGAAAGATGTGGCCGACGGTGCGAAAGGCTACAACGCCATCACGATTCAACATGGCGCTGAGCCGAATTCAGACATTGTCAATACCTTGCTCACGCAAATCCATGGCAAAGGCCAAGGCACCGGCCCCAAAGAGGAAGTCGGACAGGTGTTGTATTTGCGGGGTGTGATGAGCGCCATGATCGGCATCGAAGGCATTCGCGCCGCGCAAGAACGTTTTGGCAAAGGCAAAGTCATGACCGGCGAGCAAGTGCGCTGGGGTTTGGAAAACCTGAATCTGACTCAGCCGAAGTTGGATGCGCTCGGTTTCAAAGGCGTGATGCGCCCGATCAGCACCTCTTGCATGGACCACATGGGCGCGGCTTGGACCCGCGTGCACACTTGGAATGGCAAGGCTTGGGTGTTCACGTCGGACTGGATGCAAGCCGATGAGCAAATTTTGAAGCCGCTGGTCAAAGCCACGGCTGACAAGTACGCCGCAGAGAAGAAATTGACGCGTCGCACTGGTGCGGATTGTCAGTCTTGATCTGAAGCGTTAAACCGGACACACGCATGCGCACGCCCAACATTGTTTTGAATGTCAATGGCATCGAGGTCATCTACAACCATGTGATCCTGGTGCTCAAGGGCGTGTCATTGCAAGTGCCCGAGCGTGGCATCGTGGCTTTGCTCGGCGGCAATGGGGCGGGCAAAACCACCACCTTGCGCGCCATTTCCAATTTGCTCAAAGGCGAGCGCGGCGAAGTGACCAAAGGCAGTATTGAGCTTCGCGGTGAGCGCATTGAAAACCTCAGCCCGGCCGATTTGGTGCAACGCGGGGTGGTGCAAGTCATGGAAGGGCGGCATTGTTTTGCCCACCTGACCATTGAAGAAAACCTGCTCACCGGCAGTTACACGCGCACTGACAAAGGCGAGATTGCCGCCAACTTGGAGAAGGTCTACAACTACTTTCCGCGCCTGAAAATGCGCCGCACTTCACAAGCGGCCTACACCTCGGGTGGCGAGCAGCAAATGTGCGCCATCGGCCGCGCGTTGATGGCCAACCCCAGCTTGGTGTTGCTCGATGAACCCTCCATGGGACTGGCGCCGCAAATCGTTGAAGAAGTGTTCAATATCGTCAAAGACTTGAACCAAAAAGAACAGGTGACATTTTTGTTGGCCGAGCAAAACACCCACATGGCTTTGCGCTATGCCGACTTCGGTTACATCATGGAGTCGGGGCGTATCGTGATGGATGGCGCTGCCAGCGAATTGGCTAGCAACGAAGACGTGAAAGAGTTCTACCTGGGTATGGGTGGCTCTGAACGCAAAAGCTTCAAGGATGTGAAAAGTTACAAACGTCGCAAGCGTTGGCTTGCCTGAACCCCATGACCGATAGCTACGACGCGCTGGAAACCCGCGACCCCGCTGAACGCGAAGCCGCCCTGATGGCTGCTCTGCCCGGGCAGATTGCGCATGCGCAGCAACGCACCCGGGCATTTGCCGAGATATTGCAAGGCGTGGACGCGTCTGCGGTGACATCACGACAAGCCTTGGCCGCTTTGCCTGTGACCCGCAAACACGAATTGCTGGAGCGACAACAAGCACACCGCGCATCTGATGCGTTTGGCGGCTTTTCAGCCTTGTCATTCGGCAAATCCATGCCGCGTGTGTTTGCTTCACCGGGCACGATTTACGAACCTGAAGGCCTGCGTGCTGATTACTGGCGTGTGGCGCGTGCGTTGTACGCGGCCGGTTTTCGCCGCGGCGATCTGGTGCACAACTGCTTCAGCTACCACTTCACGCCTGCCGGTTCGATCATGGAAAGCGGTGCACACGCTTTGGGTTGCAGTGTGTTTCCTGCGGGCACCGGTCAAACCGAACAACAGCTCTCTGCGATCGCCGAGTTGCGCCCAGCGGCTTACTGCGGTACGCCCAGTTTTTTGAAAATATTGATCGATAAAGCGCAAGAATCCGGCGTTGCTTTGCCTTCACTGGAAAAAGCCTTGGTCAGTGGCGAGGCGTTTCCACCTTCCTTGCGCGATTGGTTGAGCGAACGCGGTATTGCCGCTTACCAGTGCTACGCCACCGCAGACATCGGTTTGATCGCGTATGAAACCGCATCCCGCGAAGGCATGGTGCTTGACGAGGGCGTGGTTGTTGAGATCGTGCGTCCGGGCACCGGCGACCCGGTGGCCGACGGCGAGGTTGGCGAGGTCGTTGTGACCGTGCTGCATCCGGCCTATCCGCTGGTGCGATTCGGCACCGGTGATCTCTCGGCAGTGCTGCCCGGCACCTGCCCGACGGGCCGTACCAATCGCCGCATCAAGGGCTGGATGGGCCG
>JBJTXF010000314.1:0-3904 GCA_046082145.1 Limnohabitans sp.
AACTCTATCAATTTGAGGCGCAGCTTTTCTCGCTGCTCCTGGGGAATTTTTTGCGACACTCCTATGTGATTGTCTTGCGGTAAAAATACCAGTAACCGGCCGGCAATACTGATTTGCGTCGAAAGTCGGGCGCCTTTACTACCTATCGGATCTTTGATGACTTGCACCATCAACGACTGACCCTCAAACACTTGTTTCTCTATGGGCACCATGGGAGGATGCGTTTGATCGTTGTCTTGAAGTTTCGGATACGCCGGGTTGAACAAGTCGGCGACATGCAAAAAGGCAGAACGCTCCATGCCGATGTCAATGAATGCCGACTGCATTCCTGGCAACACCCTCGCCACTTTCCCCGAGTAGATATTGCCAACCAAACCACGCTCAAGCAAACGCTCGACATGCATTTCTTGTAGGACTCCGTTTTCAACCAACGCCACGCGGGTTTCTTGAGGTGCCCAGTTGATCAATATGTCGTGTTGCATCTATTCATCCTTCATCCACTCGAGCAGCATTTGTCGGGTTTCATATACCGGCAAGCCCATGATGCCAGAATGACTTCCGCAGATTTTTCTGACAAAACCTGCTGCATAGCCCTGAATGGCATATGCACCTGCCTTTCCCATCGGCTCGCCAGTCTGGATATACATTGAAATTTCTTCATCCGTCATAGATTTAAAGGTGACGCTGGAACACTGCACTGTACAAATCCGTCGACGCCCCTGGCCGATGGCCACTGCTGTCAACACTTGGTGGGTATGTCCCGATAATTTTTTCAGCATTGTCAGCGCATCGGCTTCATCGACCGGCTTGCCAAACACCACACCATCGAGTGTGACCGTGGTATCAGCGGTCAGCACCGGTTTGTTTGACAAGCCTTTTTTTTGCAATTGCGCCAGGGCTGCTTTGAGTTTCAATAGCGTCACTCTTCTGACGTATGAGGGCGGTGTTTCGCCGAACACCATGTCTTCTAAGGCCTCAGCAGCTGTCGCATCTTGCGGTAACAATAATTCAAAAGATACGCCGATTTGTGTCAACAATTGCTGTCGGCGCGGACTTTGCGAGGCCAAATAAATATCGGGCAGCGACATCATTCGCGGTGATAGGGATGGTTGGATAACAACGACCAAGCACGGTAGAGCTGTTCAATCAACAATACTCTCACCATGGCATGTGGCAATGTCATTTTTGACAGGCTGAACAACTCATGCCCGCCCTGCCTGATGACAGGGTCAAATCCATCGGGCCCGCCAATAATGAAGGCCACTTCTGTGGCTTGGTCTTGCCAGCCACGCCATTTCTCAGCCAAACCTGCGGTAGATAGTTGTTTTCCTTTTTCATCCAGCCAAATACGATGGCATTCTTTGGGTAAAGCGGCCTCAATGCGACCTTTTTCCGCAGCCCAGATTTGCGACAAGGTTTTTGAAGATCTTGCCTCCGTTTTGACAGTTTTAAGGGTGAGTTTGATATCGGGTGGAAATCGCTTGGCATATTCCTGCCAAGCGATTTGTGCCCAAGCCGGCAACTTATGACCAACTGCCACCACTGAAAGCTTCATGGCTTGGAATTACTCGGTCGACTTTTCTTAGTCACGGATTTCATCGCCTCTGTATTTTTCGATGGCAAAGTATTGAAAGCAGTTTTTTTCGCCGTTGCTTGTTTGGCGGCAGTTGTTTTGTTTGGCTTTTGGAGTAGGGATTGGCGTGCAGATTTTTTCGGTGCCTCCTTGGCAACGGTTTGAGGTTTTCGAACAGGTGGAGGCTTGACCGAACCTAGCTTAAGACGCACGGGCTTATCGCCCCAAATGTCTTCCAAATGGTAGTACTGACGAATGGATGGTTGCATGATGTGCACCACCACAGCACCGCAATCCACAATGATCCATTCACCATTTTCTTCGCCCTCAATACGAGGCTTGCCAAAACCCGCGTCTCTGACATCGTCACGCAAATTGGCTGCGAGGGCTTTGGTTTGCCGATTAGAAGTACCGCAAGCAATGATTACCCTCTCAAATAACGGCGATAAGTGTTCAGTGTTGAACACCTGTATGTCTTGCGCTTTGACATCCTCCAAACTGTCGACGATGGTGCGTTGCAATTTTTGTACGTCTTTTTTTTCTGAGACTTCAGTCATGTGTGTCCATATAAAGATGATGGTGTTGAATATATCTGGAGACGTCGGACAATAAATCTTCGGTGGGTAGTGCACCTTGGTGAATGCTGTAACGGATATCGGTAGCGCTGACCATTTTTATCGGCATGTTTAAACCTACGATCCTGATTGGGTGCTGATTGTGCCACTCGTCGGTCAAATCAGAATTTTCAATCGATGAAGGCCTTTGCGCAACTGCCAACGTGGCAAGGGTTGCAATCTGCTGCCAGTGTTTCCAAGTTTGAAACTGTTGAGCCTGATCGGCACCCATGACAATAAAAAATACAGCACCTTGATGGTGTTCTCTAAATTCATTCAAAGTATCAATAGTGTAAGTGGGTCCTTCTCGTTGAATTTCGCGGTCGTCCACAACGACCTTGTCACAACCCGCAAAATTCTGATTAACCATTGCCAAGCGGTGGTGTGCAGCGGTGAGTGAACGCCTCTTGTGCCAAGCTTGGCCAGTGGGTAACACATACAGCATATCCAATTGGAGTTGTTCGATGGCGCAATTGGCCAGCGCCAAATGTCCAATATGCGGAGGATCAAAGGCGCCGCCATACAGACCGACGCGTGAATAAGCAAGTGGGCTCAAATCCAAGCTTTGGGTTTGAGGTAATTGGTATAGAGCTTGTGCTCAGCAGAACCAGGCTCTGGTTGGTGTTGGTAAGACCAGGTCACCAAAGGTGGCATGGAAAGCAAGATAGATTCTGTGCGTCCACCTGATTGCAGACCAAAATGTGTGCCTCGGTCAAATACCAAATTGAATTCCACATAACGCCCTCGCCGATACAACTGGTGATCTCGCTGCCTGTCCCCATAAGACATGTTTTTTCTTTTTTCCACAATAGGGAGATAAGCTTTTAAAAAATGGTCACCCACACTTTGCATCATTGCAAAGCTCTTATCAAAACCTAATTCGGAGAAATCATCAAAAAAAATCCCACCTATTCCACGTGGTTCATTACGGTGCTTTAAAAAGAAATACTCATCGCACCAAGTTTTGAATCGTGGGTAAAGATGCTCGCCAAATCCATCTAATGCCTGCTTGCAAGTGGTGTGAAAGTGAATCGCATCCTCGTCAAAGCCGTAATATGGTGTCAAGTCCATGCCGCCACCAAACCATGCCACCGATTGACCGTCAGGTGCGTTTGCCATGAGCGCACGTACATTCATGTGTACTGTGGGCACAAAAGGATTGCGAGGGTGAAACACCAGAGATACGCCCATAGCTTCAAAGGGAGAGCCACTCAGTTCTGGTCGATGCTGTGTGGCAGAGGGTGGCAATTGGGGTCCACGCACATGTGAAAAGCCACATCCTGCGCGTTCAAAGATGTTTCCCTGCTCCATGATCATGGTGATACCGTTGCCTTGCAAAGTTTCAATCGCAGGTTTTTCCCAAGCGTCAGACAAAAAAGGTTTGCCGTCCAAGGTCATCAGAGCGGAAGTGATGTTTTGTTGCAGACCTTTGAGATAGGTTTGAACGTTATCAAAAGCTGGGTTCATATTGGATGACATATCTAAGCTACCGATTTCATCGTTTGAGCGCATGGTGACCAATGTCTCTCCGTACTTGCGCGCCGTCGAAATGGATTTGGTCAGTCCATTTGTAAGCCAAGGATTGGGCTTGACGCACCGTGTCTCCTAACGCTGTTATACACAGCACGCGTCCACCTGCGGTGACCACTTGTTGACCAGCAAGTTGTGTGGCTGCGTGAAATACCATGACGTTGGGATTGGCATCTGTGCTGGGCAA
>JBJTXF010000315.1:0-9876 GCA_046082145.1 Limnohabitans sp.
GATACAGCAACGTTCTTGAAAGTACACCAAATGCGGCGATGTGTACAAGCCGGTTTTGTAACCCGCTTGACGATATACAGATTCCAACATGGCGCAGGTAGAACCTTTTCCATTGGTTCCGGCCACTGTCACCACAGGGCACTCAAATCGCAAACCCATGGTCAAAGCAACCCTGGCAACACGCTCCAGCCCCATCTCTATGGCCTGGGGATGCAAGCGCTCACAATGTCTTAGCCAGTCCTGTAAATTCATTCACAGATTGTCACCCATGGCCTAAAAAACCCTGTCAACCCTATGTCTTGTATTAACGTTAAAGTCAGTATGCAAGCTACACAAGGAGCCCCATCATGAGAACTTTGACCAGTGTTCTAGTTATCTTGACTGCTTTTTATCTTCCCCAATCACAATCCCAAGAAGTCGGCCGTGTGATTTCTTCGATACCCATCATCCAGCAAGTGGCAGTCCCTCGCCAAGTTTGTACTCAACAACAGGTCACAACCCAACCCCAAAAATCGGGGGCTGGAGCGCTTATGGGCGCTATCGCTGGCGGTACCGTTGGACATGCCATCGGCAGAGACGGTTTAGGCACTGCGATTGGCATGTTCGGCGGGGCCATTTTGGGTGACAAGATCGAAGGCGCACCAGCGCCTGAAGTCAAAAACGTCCAAACTTGCAGCACCCAAAACTTTTATGAAAGCCGCACCGTTGCTTACAACGTTACTTATGAATACGCTGGCAAACAGTACATGGTGCAAATGCCGCAAGACCCAGGACCCACCGTCAGACTACAAATCACGCCAGTGGTTTCAGCAAGCCCCAGTTTCAACTCAAGCTACAACTACCCCCCCGCGCCCTTGCCAGCCGCCGGAGCAATTCCGCCGCCTGGGTCAGCCCCGCAAAGTTGGTGAATGTATTGCCCCCTATGCAAAAAAAAAGCCGCTCTCACAGAGCGGCTTTTTGCATTCAACGCATGGCCTAGAATCGCGCCTTTGTTTTGATAAGCGAAAGTTTCATGCGTAAAAACACAAGCAAGACAGTAGCAGCCAAAGCACCACAACGTGTGGTGCTGGCTTACTCAGGTGGGCTCGACACCTCCATCATTCTCAAGTGGTTACAAGACGAATACCACTGCGAGGTCGTGACATTCACCGCTGACATCGGGCAAGGCGAAGAGATCGAACCCGCGCGGGCCAAGGCCATCAAGATGGGCATCAAGCCGTCGAATATTTTTATTGAAGATCTGCGAGAAGAATTCGTCCGCGATTTTGTCTTCCCCATGTTTCGCGCCAACGCCCTTTATGAAGGCGAATATTTATTAGGCACCTCTATCGCTCGACCTTTGATTGCCAAACGTCTGGTCGAGATCGCACGTAAAACCAAAGCCGATGCCATTAGCCACGGCGCGACCGGCAAAGGCAATGACCAAGTGCGTTTTGAGCTTGGCGCGTATGCGTTGATGCCCAATGTCAAAGTGATTGCGCCTTGGCGTGAATGGGATTTGCTCTCTCGTGAAAAACTGTTGGCCTATGCTGACAAGCATGGCATTCCGGTGGACTTTAAAAAACGCAAAGGCGGCGCACCCTATTCCATGGATGCCAATTTGCTGCACATCAGTTACGAGGGCGGCATTTTGGAAGACCCCAATTTCGCGCCTGAAGAGAACATGTGGCGACTGACGGTCAGCCCTGAAAAAGCGCCTAACAAACCCCAGATCGTCGAACTCACCTACAAACACGGCGACGTGGTTGCCATCGATGGCGTGCGCATGTCACCTGCGTCTGTGCTCCATCACTTGAACCAAGTGGGCGGTAAGCACGGCATCGGTCGTTTGGACAAAGTAGAGAACCGTTACGTGGGCATGAAAAGCCGAGGCTGCTATGAAACCCCTGGCGGCACCATTTTGTTGGCGGGACACCGAGCCATCGAATCCATTACCTTGGACCGCGAAGTCTTGGCGCTTAAAGACGACCTGATGCCACGTTACGCAAGGCTGGTTTATAACGGCTATTGGTTCAGCCCCGAGCGGGAATTGTTGCAAGGCCTGATGGACGCCTCGCAAGCCACTGCCAACGGAAAAGTTCGTCTGAAACTGTACAAAGGCACCATCATGTGTGTGGGCCGTGAAAGCAAAACCGACAGCTTGTTTGACACCCGCATTGCCACGTTTGACGACGATGGTGGCGCCTATAACCAAGCCGATGCCGGCGGATTCATCAAACTCAATGCACTGCGCATGCGCATTGCTGGCAACTTAAAGAATGAGCGCGCTGTCAAATCAGCATCCCGTAAACCTGTCAAGAAAAAGGCCTGATCCATGGTCACCGAACATATTCCCAGCGTCAGCATCACCACCAAAGCCAATGTGTTTTTCGATGGCAAATGCGTCAGCCACCCGGTGGTTTTGCCCAACGGCGACAAAAAATCTGTCGGTGTGGTGATGCCCTCGCATTTGACATTCAATACCGCTGCGCCAGAAATCATGGAATGCGTGGCGGGTGCATGCGAATACAAATTGGCTGGCTCAAACGATTGGCATCACTCGGGGCCCGGCGACCAATTTCAAGTACCTGCCAATTCATCGTTTGAAATCAAAGTGACCGAAAGTTACCACTACATTTGTCACTTTGGTTGAAGTTTTTTTCAGTGCGCCAAGCGGGCTTTGGCCTCGGCGAATTCGCGCTTGAACTGCGCCACCAGATCAGCCGTGAATTGCACTTTGGTGATCGCACCAATGCCTTGTCCGCAGCCCCAAATGTCTTTCCAAGCTTTGGTTTTTTCGCCACCAAAATCCATCTTGCTAGGATCACTCTCTGGCAAATGCTCAGGGTCCATACCCGCGTTGCGAATCGAAGGCGCCAGGTAGTTGCCGTGCACGCCTGTGAACAAGTTGCTGTAGACGATATCGTCTGAGTTGCTGTCCACGATACATTGTTTGTAGTCTTCGCTGGCACGCGCCTCCTCGGTGGCGATAAAAGCCGATCCGATGTAGGCGAAATCTGCGCCCATGGCGAGCGCCGCCAAGATGGCTTGACCGCTGGCGATGGAGCCACTCAACGCTAATGGTCCATCAAACCACTGGCGAATTTCCTGAATCAACGCAAACGGGCTTTTCACGCCCGCGTGACCACCCGCGCCTGCGGCCACGGCAACCAAACCGTCGGCGCCCTTCTCAATGGCTTTGTGGGCAAACTTGTTGTTGATGATGTCGTGCAACACCACGCCGCCATAACTGTGCGCGGCCTGGTTGATCTCTTCACGGGCACCCAGCGACGTGATGATGATCGGCACTTTGTATTTGACACACATGGACATGTCGTGTTCCAAGCGGTCATTGCTTTTGTGAACAATTTGATTGATGGCGAAAGGCGCGGCTGGCTTGTCAGGATGCGCCTTGTTGTGAGCGGCCAGCCCTTCGGTGATTTCTGACAGCCATTCATCCAACTGCGAGGCTGGGCGCGCATTGAGGGCAGGCATCGATCCCACCACGCCGGCTATGCACTGCGCAATCACCAATTTGGGATTGCTGATGATGAACAGCGGCGAACCGATCACGGGAAACGGAACGGCTGCAAGAGCGGATGGCAACTTGGACATGTCAGGCCTTGGAGAAAGGGGTTAAAAGTTGAAGTGGGACTGGATCAAATGAACAGTTTTTTAAAACGCTTCCAGAGCCATGGCGGTCACGCTTTGAGCACCTTGGACAATGCTGTCGCGAGCAGCAGGTGCTTTGCTCAATATATGGTCGGCATAGAAACGTGCAGTAACTTGCTTGGCTTGCAAAAATGCGGTGTCGGTGTCGCCGTTGGCCAACGCTTGGTGGGCGGCGACATGGCTTCGGGCGAGTTGCCACCCAGCGATCACATTGCCCGCCAGCATCAAGTAAGGGACGCTACCTGCATAAGCGCCATTAGGGTCGCTGTTGGCTTTGTCCACCATGAAATTCACCACATCCAGCAATGCGTCGCGCGCTGCTGACAAACGAAGCGCAATGGCCTTCGCATCTGGCGTACCCAAGGCAAGCAACTCGGTTTCGGTGTTTTGCATTTGCGCCGCCAAAGCCTTGGGTGTTTGGCCGCCATCGCGAACGGTTTTGCGACCCACCAAATCGTTGGCTTGAATGGCAGTGGTGCCTTCGTAAATGGTCAAAATTTTTGCATCGCGGTAATACTGAGCGGCTCCGGTTTCTTCGATGAAACCCATGCCACCGTGTACTTGCACGCCCAGGCTGGTTACTTCCAAACTCATTTCGGTACTGAAGCCTTTGACCAGCGGCACCATGAATTCGTACGCCGCCAAATTTTGTTTGCGCGTCTGTGCATCGGGATGGTGATGGGCTGCGTCGTAAGCCGCCGCCGCCACACTGGCCATGGCGCGGCAACCTTCGGTGTAAGCACGCATGGTCATCAACATGCGACGCACATCGGGATGGTGGATGATGGGCGCTGCCGCTTTGATCGAACCATCCACGGGGCGCGACTGCACCCGGTCACGGGCATATTGCACCGCTTTCTGGTAGGCCCTGTCAGCGATCGCAATGCCTTGAACGCCCACCGCATAACGCGCTGCGTTCATCATGATGAACATGTACTCCAATCCACGGTTTTCCTGACCCACCAAGAAACCGGTGGCACCACCATGGTCGCCATATTGCAAGACAGCAGTGGGACTGGCCTTGATACCCAATTTGTGTTCGATGCTGACGCAATGCACATCGTTGCGCGCGCCCAGTGAGCCATCGGCATTGACCAACCATTTGGGCACCACAAACAAGCTGATGCCTTTGATACCTTCAGGCGCGCCAGTTACCCGGGCCAATACCAGATGGACGATGTTGTCGGCCATGTCGTGCTCGCCGTAGGTGATGTAAATTTTGGTGCCAAACACTTTGTAGGTGCCATCGGCCTGCGGTTCGGCTCGTGAACGCACCATGGACAAATCGGAACCCGCCTGCGGCTCGGTCAGGTTCATGGTGCCGGTCCATTCGCCGCTGACCAATTTCTCAAGGTAGGTGGACTTGAGTGAATCAGAGCCTGCGGTCAACAAAGCTTCGATAGCCCCGTCAGTCAACAAGGGGCACAAGGCAAAACTCAAACTGGCCGCATTGAGCATTTCGCCGCAGGCCGCGCCAATGGTTTTGGGCAAGCCCTGGCCACCAAAGTCTGCAGGGTGCTGCAAGCCTTGCCATCCGCCTTCGGCGTATTGTTTGTAAGCCTGCTTGAAACCGGGCGATGTGGTGACCTGGCCGTCTTTCCAGAACGATGGGGTTTTATCGCTCTCCCAGTTCAACGGTGCCACCACATCTTGGTTGAATCGCGCGCATTCTTCCAACACGGCCTGGGCGGTTTCCAGGTTGGCGTCTTCGAAGCCCGGCAACTGAGCAATCTGATCGATACGGGCCAAATGCTGCATGTTGAACAACATGTCTTTCACGGGGGCGATGTAGCTCACGAACTGTCTCCAAGGTAAAAAAGAAAAAAGGCATCACGCGATGCCTTTGAAACGATTCGTCACAGGGACGCCACAAATTCAGGTACGGCCACAAACAAATCGGCTTCCAAACCGTAATCGGCCACACTGAAGATGGGGGCCTCGGGGTCTTTGTTGATGGCAACGATCACTTTGCTGTCTTTCATACCCGCCAAGTGCTGTATGGCGCCGCTGATACCGCAGGCGACGTACAACTGAGGCGCCACGATCTTGCCGGTTTGACCCACTTGCCAATCATTGGGCGCGTAGCCCGCATCGACAGCGGCGCGGCTGGCACCCAGTGCAGCACCGAGTTTGTCTGCCAAGGGTGTGATGACTTCGTTGAATTTTTCGGCGCTGCCCAGGGCGCGACCGCCTGACACAATCACCTTGGCGGCTGTCAATTCGGGTCGGTCGTTCTTGGCAATCTCACTGCCCATGAACTGACTTTTGGCGTCAGCTGTGGTCGCTTCAATGGTTTCAACTGTTGCATTTCCACCGTTGCCTGCCGCATCAAAACCGGTGGTACGAACAGTGATCACTTTGATCGGGTCGGTGGCTTGCACCGTGGCCATGGCATTGCCCGCGTAAATGGGGCGTTCAAAGGTGTCGGGGCTGTCAACACGGGTGATGTCGCTGACCTGCGCCACATCGAGTTTGGCCGCCACGCGGGGCGCGATGTTTTTGCCGCCTGCAGTCGCTGCAAACAAAATGTGCGAATAAGCTGAAGCCAAAGCCAAGACTTGCGCGGCCACGTGTTCAGCCAGACCATGTGCAAACGCTTCAGATTCGGCATGTAACACCTTGCTCACGCCAGCCATTTGTGAAGCTGCTCGGGCTGCTGTAGCGGCATCTTTTCCAGCCACCAACACATGCACTTCGCCGCCACAGGCAACAGCAGCGGTGACGGTATTCAGGGTGGAAGGCTTGAGGCTGTCGTTGTCGTGTTCTGCGATCACTAAGGAGGCCATGTCAAATCACCTTTGCTTCATTTTTGAGTTTGTCGACCAGTGCCGCGACATCGGCCACTTTGATACCCGCGCTGCGTTTGGGTGGTTCGCTGACCTTCAACGTTTTGATGCGGGGCTTGACATCCACGCCCAAATCATCGGGTTTGAAAATATCGATTTGTTTTTTCTTGGCCTTCATGATGTTGGGCAAGGTCACGTATCGGGGTTCGTTCAATCGCAAATCGGTGGTGATCACCGCGGGCAAACTCAACTTCAAGGTTTCCAACCCGCCATCCACCTCGCGTGTGACCAACGCGTGTGCGTCAGCGATTTCGACTTTGGATGCAAAAGTGGCTTGTGGCCAATCGGCCAATGCCGCCAACATTTGACCGGTTTGGTTGCAATCGTCGTCAATCGCTTGTTTGCCCAAAATCACCAAACCCGGTTGCTCTTTGTCGGCCAAAGCCTTGAGCAATTTGGCAACCGCCAAGGGCTGTAGTTCTTCTGGAGTTTCGACCAAAATGCCACGGTCAGCCCCTATGGCCATGGCGGTGCGCAATGTTTCCTGACACTGGGTAACACCGCATGAGACCACCACCACTTCAGTCAAAATGCCCTTTTCTTTCAAACGCACAGCTTCTTCGACAGCGATCTCGTCGAACGGGTTCATGCTCATTTTGACGTTGGCGATATCGACGCCGGACTGGTCAGACTTGACCCGCACCTTGACGTTGTAATCCACCACGCGCTTGACAGCGACCAGTGCCTTCATCGGTTTGCTCCAAGAAATTTAGGTAAGTAAAAGTCATGCCAACCTGAGAATGGAGATTGACGTGTACGTCATTCTAGACGAATCCCATCACTTTTCTGAACGGTCGTGCTTTTTTAACCCTGGTTGGACTATCCAGCCGACCGCTGACTAAATGACATGCGCATTACCAGTAACTGCCAACGGTTTGGGAGGCGCAAGAGCAATACCTGCGGCTTGCAAAGCGACCCAGGCCGCGCTTTGAACCCTTGACATGACGGCTAGGCGAGAATGAAAACGGTCGGCCACCCAAAAATGCAAAATGAACTCCAAACCATCCGCGCTAAAGCGACTGAAATGTACTTGTGCTGGTGGTTCTGTGTTTACATCTGGCACGGTGTGCAAGGCGTTTAACAATAGGGTTTGAACTTGATCAACCGAATTGTCTATAGCCACCGTGACTGAGGTTTGCAAGGACACCGCGGCATCCGACAGGGAAAAGTTGTCAACCCTCTGCGTCATCAGTAATTCATTAGGGATGATGGATTCACGGCCGTTCGGATCTCGTATTAGTGTGTAGCGGGTTTTGATGTCACTGACTTGCCCTTCAACCCCATCGACCCGAATATGGTCACCGATGCGCACAGACCGCTCCACCAACACCACAAAACCACTGACATAATTGGCAGCGAGTTTTTGCAACCCCAAGCCCAACCCCACACCCAAAGCGCCCCCGAGCACAGACAAGGCGGTCAAATCCACACCTACCGCCGACAGCGCCAACAACAAACCCAACAGCAAAATCACCGCACGCAGCACGTTGGCTGCCACTTTTCGCATGGATAAATCACTGACGGTCTGCGTCAATATGCGGTGCTCAATGGCGGCTGACAACCACAAACTGAGCACCAACACCAAGCCAGATGAAAGCATGCCTTCAAACAAAGTGCGCAAGTCGAGTTTGACCCGACCGAAATTCAAATGGATTTGCTCCATCTCCGCCACCACCAAAGGCAGCAAATCGGTGATCCACAACACCGCCACGCCCCAGGCCAACCAAGACACCAAGCGCTCGGTCAAAACAGCCAGTGGAGAGCTTGGGAAAACCGCCATCAACACGCGTGCGCACAAACGAATCAGTGCCAAAGACAACAGCACTGGTATTGCCAACTTGAACAAGATCAGCTGTTGTTGCTTGAGCAACAAAATCTGCACAAAATAAGTCAGCAACAACGCCAACAAAGGAAACATCAAGCCATCAATGACTTGATTGCCAAACAGCACCGTTGCAGTTCGGGTATGCCGACCTAAGACCCAGGTCGTCAACCAAGCGAACAGCCCGATCGCCAACAAATAAAGCACTTCCCTGACCAATCCGATGGGCAGGCTTTCTTGGGTCAATGCAGAGACAAGTAAATTGAGATTTTCCATATCTGAATTCAGCTTAACACGGGCAAATGTCCTGTCTTCAGCAGACGCTTAGCGAAACTCGCCTGTAATGCACATTCTTCAAGCCGTTAAATTCACCAGTACATTTTGGACCAGTGCCTTGGCCTTATCGCTTTTGTGCTGGGTCATGAGCGCAAGCCAAGTGCAAGCCGCCACCAAAAATACCCCATCCAAGGCCACGCCTTCTAAAACTGCAGCCACTGTCAAGAAAAAACCCAAGTCGTCCAAAACCATGAAAGCGACTCAGGGAAAACGTTTTGGCAAATCGGTGGCCGTTCGCGCTTTGGCCAAGACAATTGCCCGACAGCAAAAATTGCCCGTCGCCTGGGTCACGAAACACATTGCTCAAGCTCGACAATTGACAGCCATCTTGCCCATGGTGCTGCCGCCAGCGTCTGCACAACAAAAAAATTGGTCTGCTTACCGCGCGAGATTTTTGGATGATTGCCGCATTCACACGGGCGTGAAATTTTGGCGTGACAACGCTTTGCTGCTTGATCAGGCCTTTGTGATTCACGGTGTCCCGCCTCGGTTCATTGTTGGCATTTTGGGTGTGGAAACTTTTTACGGTCAACACCAAGGTCAGTACCCATTGATTGACGTTTTGAGCACGCTCAGCTTGATGTTTCCTGCTTCTCATCCGCATGCCGTTGAAAGACAAGCTTTTTTTCAAAGCGAATTGGCATATTTTTTAAAGCAACAAAAGATGCAACCCAACCAAAAAGCGCCGCTGGGAAGTTACGCGGGCGCGAGTGGGTTGCCTCAATTCATGCCTTCAAGCATTGCGCGTTTTGCAGTGGACTTTGATGGCGATGGACGCATTGATCTGAACAAAAGTGTTGCTGATGCCATTGGTTCAGTGGCCAACTATTTCAAGGCTTTTGGCTGGCAACCTGGCATGCCCACACATTTCAATGTTGATGTGTCTTCGGTGCCCGAGGAGGATTTGAATGCCTTGCTTGCGCCTGACATTGTTCCTTCTTGGTCAGTCGCATATTTGCAGAGCAAGCGCTCAGTCTTGGCAGACGATGCTTTAGGTTTTGACAAACCCTTGGCGTTGGTGCAACTTCACAATGGTGGCCATTCGCCCAGTTATGTCGCAGGTACTGAAAATTTCTTTGTCATCACGCGCTACAACCGCAGCAGTTATTACGCGCTGGCTGTCATTGAATTGGGGCTCGCTGTTGAAAGCGCAATGTCAGCACCACAAGAAAACAGTGCAAACTGCCGCTGAAATCAGTTTATTGTTTTTTGGTTTATTGG
>JBJTXF010000316.1:0-2121 GCA_046082145.1 Limnohabitans sp.
ACACCGGTGAAGGATCGATATCTCGCTACCACCGCATACACGGCGGTGACCTGATCTGGGAAATCGGCTCAGGGTATTTCGGTTGCCTCGACGACCAAGGCCGATTCAGCCCTGAGCGTTTTGTAGCGCAAGCACGTGAACCGCAAGTGCGCATGATTGAAATCAAACTCAGCCAAGGTGCCAAGCCCGGGCACGGTGGCGTGTTGCCCGCTTCCAAAGTCACCCCTGAGATTGCCGAAGCCCGAGGCGTGCCATTGGGCGCAGATTGCGTGTCACCTGCCGCCCACAGCAGTTTTTCAACGCCTACCGAATTGCTTGAATTCTTGCAAAGTTTGCGTGAGCTGAGCCAAAACAAACCGGTCGGTTTTAAGCTGTGTATTGGTCACCCTTGGGAATGGTTCGGCATTGCCAAGGCCATGCTAGAGACCCGCATATTGCCCGACTTCATCGTGGTCGACGGCGCTGAAGGCGGCACCGGCGCAGCACCGCTGGAGTTTTCTGACCACATGGGCATGCCCTTGAAAGAAGGTCTGCGTTTGGTACACAACACCTTGATGGGTATTGGCTTGCGCGAGCATGTGAAACTGGGTGCGAGCGGAAAAATCATCAGCAGCTTTGATCTGGCGCGCGTCTTGGCCTTGGGAGCCGATTGGTGTAACAGTGCGCGCGGCTTCATGTTCGCTCTGGGGTGCATACAAGCACAAACCTGTCACACCGGCAACTGCCCGACGGGTGTCACCACACAGGATCCGCAAAGGCAAATGGCGTTGGTGGTACCCAGCAAAGCTGAACGGGTCAAAAATTTCCACCAGCACACGTTAGAGTCGTTCAAAGAGTTGCTACAAGCGGCGGGTTTGACATCGCCTGAACAACTTCAAGCGCACCATTTTTTCCACCGCATCAGCCACACCGAAACCCAAACCTTGGCACAGATGTACCCACCCTTAACCAAAGGCGCATTGCTCAAGGACTCGGTGACCAAATTGCCAGACCCGTTCAAAACCTATTGGGGCAAAGCCAGCGCCCAGAGTTTTCATTGGCAATGAAAAATTGACACAGTTCTGGATCAGTTCTCAGTACCTGGTCGCGGAAAAATCACACGGTCTTCCTTAGGCGCGGCGCGCGGCGGCTGTGCAGGAGGTTGTGCGGCCGCACGCACCGCTTCAGCCGCTTTGGCTTCTGCCGCCGCGCGGGTCCGCGCTTCCGCGGCGGCCTTGGCTTCTGCCGCTGCTCTGGCTTCGTTGGCTGCTTTGATTTCAGCTTGTGCCTTGGCCTCAGCAGCTGCTTTGGCATCGGCAATCGCTTTGGCCTCTGCCGCCTTGGCCTCGGCTGCGGCTTTGCTGTCCGCAGGTTTGGCAGCAGGCGCTGGTTTGGGTAAGGCCAGCGGTTTGTCCAAAGCTTTTTCACGCTCTCGCTCTTTGGCAGCGGCTTTAAGAGCAGCAGCGGTTGCAGCTGCATTCGCTGCTTCGAGGTCTCTTTTCAATTTCTGGATTTCTGCGATCACTTCTTTCTGGTTATTGACCACAGGGGTTGCTGCTGGTGCCGGTTTGTTAGCCATTGCTTGCACTTTGGCATCCAGCGCTTGGATATTTTTTTGCAAATCCTTGAGCTTGACATCCAGGTTTTTATCGGTGAGTCCGTTGACTTGCCCAGCGATTTGGTCGGGCATTTTGACAAACACTTTGTCCAGCGCTTCCATTTTTTCTTGGAATTTTTCATCCAGTTTAATTTGGCGCTCTTCCATGCTGTCGAGTTTTTCAGTGGTATCGCCCAGCCCACGCGTGGCATCGCCGAATGTTGCCAAGGTGGCGTCCAGTTCAACCACACGTTTGCCCACCGCCAATGACAGACTGTCGAGTTGACGGATGTTTTGCTGCAAACGGGTAGAAATAGCAAAGAAGGTACCGACAGCAATGATCAAAAAACTCAGCAAGCCAATCAGGATGACGCGAGAATGCAAAATGTTTTTGGATGTCAAATCGGTGACGGTTTTCATCACGCCACGCATTTCGTGGCTGATGTTGGCAGCCACCTCAGCAGAACGGGTAGATACCTCTGCCGAGCTGAGCACAACCGAGGTCAGCTCTTCAATTTGCCGAGCGACCTGTGAACCATCAAGGG
>JBJTXF010000317.1:0-6213 GCA_046082145.1 Limnohabitans sp.
GATTTGCGACAAAGTTCAGACCAGCATGAGTTGGTGGTGGCTGAGTTGCTCAAGGCGGCAGGCATTGAGCCGCAGTATGTGAAGCAAGACGAACCCGCACGGCAGGCTTTGTTGTTGAAAGCCTTGAACGATCCCAGACCGTTGCGCATACCGGGACACCCCTACAGCGCGCACAGCGTGTCTGAATTGACAATTTTTGAAACCGCCAAACGCATACGCCAACAACACGGTGCTGACGCGATTTGCCACGCCATCATCAGCCACACCGAAACCGTCAGCGATTTGTTAGAGGTGCTGTTGTTGCAAAAAGAAACCGGCTTGTTACGAGGCAGTTTGAACAGCGACGCCAAGGCCGAATTGATCGTTGTGCCGTTGTTTGAAACGATTGAAGACTTGCAACAGGCGCCGCTAATCATGCGCGACTATTTTGCGTTGCCCGGTATCGCGGCGTTGTTGGCACGCAGCGGCGGTGAACAAGACATCATGCTGGGATATTCGGACAGCAACAAAGACGGCGGCATCTTTACCAGCAACTGGTCGCTTTATCAGGCGGAAATTGCCTTGGTCGATGTGTTCAACACATTGGAAGACATGCACGGCATCACCTTGCGTTTGTTTCACGGGCGAGGCGGTACGGTAGGCAGAGGCGGCGGCCCCAGCTTTGATGCGATCTTGGCGCAACCCCCGGGCACGGTTCGCGGTCAAATCCGCTTGACCGAACAAGGCGAAGTGATCAATTCCAAATACGCCAATCCAATGCTGGGACGGCGCAACTTGGAAACGCTGGTGGCCGCCACACTTGAAGCCACGTTGCTGCCAGCCCAACGTCGTGCGCCACGAAGTTTCATCGATGCGGCTGAACAGTTGTCTCAGCACAGCATGCGAGCATACCGCTCACTGGTTTACGACACACCGGGGTTCAGCGATTATTTTTTTCAAGCCACACCGTTGCGTGAAATAGCCGGATTGAACATCGGTTCGCGTCCCGCCTCGCGCAAACCGTCGCAACGCATCGAAGACCTTCGAGCCATTCCTTGGGGGTTCAGCTGGGGCCAATGCCGCTTGACCCTGCCCGGTTGGTTTGGCTTTGGCTCTGCGGTTCAGGCGTTCGTTCAAACGCATCCTGCGATGACACACACCCAGGCGCTGACCATGTTGCGGCGCATGCACAAAGAATGGCCCTTTTTTCGCACGCTGCTCTCCAACATGGACATGGTGATGGCCAAATCCGATTTGGCGCTGGCGTCACGCTATGCCGAGTTGGTGCCCGACGCGAAGCTACGCAAAAAAATCTTCAAAGCGATAGAAACCGAATGGCAACGCACGGCGCAAGCCCTGCAGTGGATCACCGGCCATAAACTGCGATTGGCCAACAACGCTTCTTTGGCCCGGTCCATCAAACACCGCTTTCCCTACATCGACCCGTTGCACCATTTGCAAGTCGAACTCATTCGCAGATACCGCGCGGGCACCAGCGACGAACGGGCGCAACGCGGCATCCATTTGTCAATCAATGGCATTGCGGCGGGGTTGCGCAATACCGGCTGACGCTTCGCGTCAGCAAGTACACCCCATTCATTCAGTCAAGAGTCAGCCCCTGACCAGTGGCCCAGAGAAACAAATACTTATTTGCCAGCCGGTGCCGGGGCGGCCGCTGGCGCGGCAGGCGTTACAGGAGCAGTTGGCGTATCAGTAGCAGACACAGGTGCTGCGGCTGGCTTGGTATCTTCAGGCACGTGCACTGCTTCCACACCATGCTTTTCACCGCCCATGTCCACTTGGTCGCCTGCTTTAAAAATCACAAAAAGTGTCAAAGCGGCAAAGACCAAAAATCCTACAACGAGTTTCCACATGACTGATGTCTCCAATAGTTGCTCTGAGATAAAGGGAAAATGCGATGAATTTAGCATTCAAACACCTCTGTCAAGCTTACACATTGGGATGGCAACTGGTGCCACTAAAACTCAGGCTTTTTTCGCTCGGGCGATCAAAGGCTGAGCCACGCTGGTGGCGCAGTGATTTGCGCAACATCTTGGCCACGAGGCTGCGGCAAGAAATGCTTTTGCCTGAAGCAGCCCATCGACATTCACCAAAGTGGCCAGAACTTGCTGACAGAAGACGAATAAGGCGGCTCCCGCTTGCAGGTTTTGCGCCTGTCCAAGGACCGTGGCAAATTAACCCTTGACTGTGAGTATGTGACCTAGGCTCGGCTTCTGTTCTGTATGGGCGCATGGTGACAGCGGCACAAGGTTTGTCTACCCAGACCTAAAATACCTGTATGACATCTTCCAATTCGCTTGACCGTAAATCCGAGGCGTGGTCTGCCCTGTTCTCTGAACCCATGAGCGAATTGGTGCAGCGATACACCGCCAGCGTATTTTTTGACCAGCGTTTGTGGCGAGCCGACATACAAGGAAGCCTTGCCCATGCGGAAATGCTGCAAGCCCAAGGCATCATCAGCGCAGATGACTTGGCAGCTATTGAGCGCGGCTTACAGCAAATCACACAAGACATTGAAAGTGGCCAATTTGAGTGGAAATTAGCCCTTGAGGATGTGCACTTGAACATCGAAGCGCGATTGACCCAATTGGTAGGCGATGCGGGCAAACGCTTGCACACCGGGCGCAGTCGCAACGACCAAGTAGCCACCGATGTACGTTTGTGGTTGCGCAGCGAAATCGATGCTATCGATGCTTTACTGGTGGCTCTGCAACTTGCTTTGGTAGATGTGGCCGCACAGCACACCAACACCATCATGCCGGGGTTTACCCATTTACAGGTGGCACAACCAGTGAGTTTTGCTCACCATTTGTTGGCCTATGTAGAAATGTTTGCGCGCGACCAGCAACGCTTTTCTCAAGCGCGCGCTCGCACCAATTGCCTGCCGCTGGGTGCCGCCGCATTAGCGGGGACGACTTATCCCTTGGACCGCGAACGTGTGGCTCAACGCTTGGGTATGGTGGACGAAAACGGCGTGCCGCAAATTTGTCAAAACAGTTTGGACGCGGTCAGCGATCGCGATTTCGCCATCGAGTTCACATCGGCGGCTACGCTGTGTATGTTGCATATCAGCCGGTTGTCTGAAGAACTCATTGTGTGGATGAGCCAAAACTTTGGCTTCATCCAAATCGCTGACCGCTTTACCACCGGTTCGTCCATCATGCCGCAAAAGAAAAACCCGGATGTTCCCGAATTGGCTCGTGGAAAAACAGGACGGGTGGTGGGCCATTTGATGGGTTTGATCACCCTGATGAAGGCCCAACCCTTGGCCTACAACAAGGACAACCAAGAAGACAAAGAGCCCTTGTTTGACACGGTTGATACGATCAAAGACACGTTACGCATTTTTGCGGAAATGATCGGCGGGCAAACCCACCCGACGACGGGTGCCAGAGAAGGTGGCATCACCGTCAACGCCTCGCGCATGCAAGCGGCCGCTCAATTGGGTTATGCCACTGCCACTGATCTGGCTGATTACCTGGTGAAAAAAGGCTTACCCTTCAGAGACGCGCACGAAACGGTGGCCCATGCAGTCAAGACAGCACAAGCCAGCGGCAAGGATTTGTCGCAACTTCCTTTGTCCCAATTACAAACCTTTCACCCCGCCATCGAAGCCGATGTATTTGATATATTGAGTCTGCAAGGATCTGTGGCGGCACGTCAAACCTTGGGAGGTACCGCAACCTCGCAAGTGCGCTCTCAAATCGAGCGCCATCGACAAAGACTCCAACAACATGCCGCATAAACGTCCTCATGTGGTGATCATCGGCGGTGGTTTTGGAGGCCTCGAAGCAGCCAAATCTTTGGCTAAAGCAGCCGTCGACATCACCCTCATCGATAAAACCAACCACCACCTGTTTCAGCCTTTGCTGTACCAAGTGGCAACGGCGGGCTTGGCCGCACCAGCCATTGCCGCCCCTGTTCGCAGCCTGTTTCGACAACAAGCCAACTTGACCACCTTGTTGGCCGAGGTACTTGACATTCAAGCCAACGATAAGAAGGTGTTGTTATCCGATGGCACGGCTTTGCTCTATGACCATTTGATCGTTGCTGCTGGTGCCACCCACAGTTACTTTGGTCACGATGAATGGGCGGCTTTCGCCCCGGGTCTCAAAACGCTCGAAGACGCGTTCGAAATCCGCAGACGGGTGCTGTTCGCCTTCGAATCTGCCGAAAAGGAACTTGACCCAGAAAAACGTCAACATTGGCTGACTTTGTGTGTGATTGGCGCTGGGCCTACCGGTGTGGAAATGGCTGGTGCCTTTGCTGAAATTGCGCGTCAAACCTTGGTGGGTGAATTCCGACGCATCGATCCGCACGATGCGCGCATATTGTTAATCGAAGGCGGTCCACGTGTGTTGCAAGCCATGCCAGAGTCACTGAGCGAAAAAGCACTGGTTCAACTGCAAAAGCTCGGAGTGGAAGTCCGATTGAATGCCATTGTCACCGGCATTGATGAGCACGGCTTGCAAGTGCGCGGCCCTGCGCCCGCTGGCATGATGGGCACGGTGGACTACCGCATTGCCAGCCAATGCGTGGTTTGGGCAGCGGGTGTCGCGGCATCGCCGCTGGGTCATCGTTTGGCGCAACACACTGGTTGTCAGACCGATCGGGTGGGCCGATTGATTGTCAACCCCGATTTAAGCCTTCCTGGTTTCCCCACTATTGCGGTGATTGGCGATCTGGCAGCCGCGACAAGCCATTCCCTCGGGACACCGCCCAAGGCGGTACCTGGGGTGTCGCCTGGGGCCAAACAAATGGGTCGTTGGGCCGCGCTCAACATTGTCCACCGCATCCAAGGCAAGCCCACGCGCGCATTCCGATATGCCGACTATGGCAACTTGGCCACCATCGGACACAACTCGGCTGTGGTCGATCTCAGCACACCCTTGGGCCCATTGCGATTTTCTGGCCGCTGGGCCTGGTGGTTCTGGTTGTTGGCACACATTTACTTTTTGATCGGGTTTCGCAACCGCTTGGTGGTATTGCTGGACTGGGCCTCGGCCTACCTGAGTTTCAGCCGCAATGCGCGGGTCGTTGCAGGCCCGTTGCACAGGGCTTCACCTCATATAGGTGAAAGTTAGTAACGCTGTCGTATCCACCTACCGCAGAGACTAAACCCCTAGTAGTGTTAACACCTATTAGACCGAACTGCAAACAGTTCTACTATTCCTGCAACGGAAGATGGCTGTTCGCCTCGGACTACCCGAAGGTTAAGGCGGCAACGATCAGAAGTTGTTTTTTCATTCTTAAGAGGAGATCCATAATGCGCGTACTAAAACTGGTTGCAGCAATCGCGGCAACAACGTTGATGGCATTTGGTTCAGCAGCAAATGCTGGCCCAAGCGTCACATTGGAAAAAGTTGTCAGTGGCATCAACACACCGCTTGCCATGGTGCAACCTCCAGGCGATGACCGCCTGTTCATCGCTGAACAAAACGGCCGTATCAAGATTCTTGAAAACGGCAAGATCACAGGAACATTCCTCGACATCCGCAGCAAAATCGTTCCACTGATGGCAGACTTTGACGAGCGTGGCCTGTTGGGTCTGGCTTTCCACCCCAATTTCAAGAGCAATGGCAAGTTCTATGTGGCTTATGCAGCCCATTTGGACTACCAGTCTGACTTGGGTCAAATGCTCTGGTACAACCACAGCAACGTGGTAGAGGAGTACACCGTTTCCAAAGGTGACAAAAACGTGGCGGATATGGCTTCTGCACGCCGTCTCACCTCCATCAGCTGGCCCCAGTTCAACCACAATGGTCACTGGATCGGCTTTGGTCCTGACAAAATGCTCTACATCTCCTCTGGGGATGGCGGTTATGCCAACGACTGGGGCATTGGTCACAATCCTTTGATCGGTAATGGTCAGGATATGATGACCCTCATGGGCAAGATCCTGCGTATCGACGTAGATGGACGTACTGACGGCAAGCCTTATGGCATTCCTAAAGACAACCCATTTGCCGGCAAGAAAGATGCGCTGCCTGAAATTTGGTCGGCTGGCTGGCGTAACCCTTGGGCATGCTCATTTGACATGGGTGGCGGCTCTACCCTCTACTGTGGCGACGTACAGCAAAACAGCTGGGAAGCCGTCAAAGCCGTTGAAAAAGGCCAAAATGCTGGATGGCGTCGTGTCGAAGGTGTGATGCGCTGCTTTAACTGGGCAGAACCTGACAACCATCCCGCCAACTGCGACAAGAATGGCCTCAC
>JBJTXF010000318.1:0-2922 GCA_046082145.1 Limnohabitans sp.
CGTTGGTCATGATGAAACCGTCCGAGGTCAAAATGAAACCAGAACCCACTCCTCGCGGTTGATCCTCGGGTTGTTGGGGCCGATTGGGGCGCTGTTGGCGTGGTGCGTTAGGAATGGGTACACCAAAAAACCGGCGAAACAACTCTTGCATTTCCTCATCTTGGGGATCCATGGGCTGACTTTGGGCAGCAGATTGTGGTGCGGTTTTGTCAATGGTGCGAATATTGACGACAGACGGCCCCACTTGCTCGACCAAATCAGTGAAGTCCGGCAAAGTGCGGTTTTGTGCCAAGGCTTGCGTCTGAAAACCTGACAAACCTGCCAGGGTCAATGTGATGAAAAAAACCGCCAGAACAGAAAAAATATGTTTGCGAACATACAAAGAATGAAACATCTTTTTTAATCTCCCAAAAGATATAAAGCAGTTTTAACGCGAATCCACAGAGTGAGGTGGACTTGGTTCAAAAAGCCCCTGCCAAAACGGCATTTACTGTTGAACTAGATACGCTTGAATAAAAGCGTACCGTTGGTGCCCCCAAAACCGAAATTGTTTTTCACCGCCACGTCAATCTTCATGTCCCGGGCTGTGTTGGCGCAGTAATCGAGATCGCATTCAGGGTCTGGATGGTGCAAATTGATGGTGGGGGGTGCTTTTTGTTCATGCACAGCCAACACAGTGAACACACTTTCAATGCCACCGGCACCGCCGAGCAAATGCCCAGTCATGGATTTTGTAGAACTGATGACCATCTTGTGGGCATGGGCACCAAAAGCCGCTTTGATCGCATGGGTTTCGTTGATATCACCCAATGGTGTCGATGTGCCGTGGGCGTTGAGGTAATCCACTTGGTCGGGTGATATTTGCGCATTGTTTAAGGCAGCCAACATCGATCGACGCGGGCCGTCCATGTTGGGTGCGGTCATGTGGCCTGCGTCTGCACTGCGCCCATAGCCAGCCAGCTCGGCGTAAATGCGAGCGCCCCGGGCTTTGGCATGTTCATACTCTTCTAAAACCAGCACGCCAGCGCCTTCACCCAACACAAAACCATCGCGCTCTTTGTCCCACGGGCGGGAAGCGGTTTTGGGGTCGTCATTGCGGGTGGACAACGCACGCATGGCGGCAAATCCGCCCAAGCCCAGCGGCGAAACAGTGGCTTCTGCGCCGCCAGCCACCATGACATCAGCATCGCCGTATTCGATGATTCGACCAGCTTCGCCAATGCTGTGCAGGCCTGTGCTGCAGGCTGTGGCAATGGCCAAATTCGGACCTTTGAAACCACATCGCATGGATACATGACCCGAAATCATATTGACAATACTGGCGGGCACAAAAAAGGGGGATATGCGTCGAGGGCCGCGTGACACGAGTTCGTCGCGCATGTTTTCGATGAGCGGCAAACCCCCAATGCCCGAACCGATCAGACAACCGATGCGGTGAGAAAGTTCTTCGTCCAAGGCATCGCCCATGGGCAGACCCGCATCGGCAACCGCCTGCAAACCTGCCGCCACACCCAAATGGATAAAGCGGTCCATGGTGCGTGCATCCTTGGGAGAAATATAGTCGTCGAGGTTAAGGTTTTTAACTTCACCAGCGAAATGGCAAGCGAACGATGAAGCATCAAATTGGGTGATGATGTCGATGCCGGATTGACCAGCCAGGATTTGCTTCCAGGACGCTTGGGCCGTGTTTCCAACCGGGGACACACAGCCCAAACCTGTCACGACAACGCGAAGACGACTCATAGGAAACCTCTGCGTCAGGCTTTTTTATGGCTCAGCGCGTAATCGATGGCGTTTTGTACGGTGGTGATTTTTTCCGCATCTTCGTCAGGGATTTCGATGCCAAACTCATCTTCCAAAGCCATGACCAGTTCTACGGTATCCAACGAGTCGGCACCCAGATCAGCCACAAAAGCTTTTTCTGATGTGACCTGGGACTCTTCCACGCCAAGTTGTTCGGCAATGATTTTTTTGACTCGTGCTTCAATATCGCTCATGTTTCCCTCAAAGGGTTGTGGTTAGAAGTCCGCGATTTTAGCCGCGCGGACGATACGGCTTGCTAATGACTAACACCAAGACCGTCAAGCCATGTACATGCCGCCGTTGACATGCAATTCCTGCCCGGTGATGTAAGCACCCCCTAACCCGGCCAAAAATGCCACGGCCTGCGCCACATCCTCCGGCTGCCCGAGGTGTCCCAAAGGGATTTGTGCCAACAGTGCCTTTTGCTGTTCCGGCGGCAAGCCAGCGGTCATGTCCGTGTCGATGAACCCTGGCGCCACGCAATTGACCGTGATACCACGGCTGCCCAGCTCCCTGGCCAATGCTTTGGTCATGCCCGCCACACCCGCTTTGGCGGCAGCGTAATTGGCCTGACCGGGATTACCGGATGCGCCGACCACGCTCGTGATGTTGATGATGCGGCCAAAACGCTGTTTCATCATGGGACGCATGACCGCGCGGCACAATCGGAAAACAGCTTTGAGGTTGGTGTCGATGACCTCGTCCCAATCGCTGTCTTTCATGCGCATGGCCAAGGTGTCGCGGGTGATGCCGGCGTTGTTGACCAGTACATGCAAGCCGCCGGTTTGCTCCACCAAACGGTCCACCACGGCTTGCAGTTGCTCGGCTTCGTTGACCTGCAACACCACGCCATGACAACCGGGGTACGCCGCCAATGACTCACTGATGCGTGTGGCCCCTTCCTCGCTGGTGGCCGTGCCACAGACATGAAATCCTTGTTGAGCCAGTTGCAAGGCAATGGCGGCACCAATGCCACGGGAAGCGCCGGTGACCAGCGCGGTCTGAGGGGAAGTGGAAGGTGTACCCATGGTCAAGTCTTTAAAAAATCAACGGTTTCGGTCAGGGTTGACGGGTCGTACAAGGCATGCGATTGCAGGTCTGGTGATATGCGCTTGACCA
>JBJTXF010000319.1:0-4313 GCA_046082145.1 Limnohabitans sp.
AACTCACCAGCCTCAACCTCAACGGCATACGCTCGGCCTGCAACAAGGGACTGGCTCAATGGCTGGAAAAAACTTCGCCGGATTGTATGTGTGTGCAAGAAGTCAAGGCACAAGAAACCGACTTAGCAGGCAAGTTGGATGTGCTTGCCGGGCTCCATGGCCACTTTCATTGCGCTGAAAAAAAAGGCTATGCCGGTGTGGGCCTGTTCACGCGGTACGAGCCCAGCCATGTGATTCAAGGCTTTGACGGTGGCGAGTTTGACGCCGAAGGCCGCTATGTGGAGCTGCGATTCGACACGCCCCAACGCAAGCTGTCGTTGATCAGCAGCTACTTTCCCAGCGGCGCGTCAGGCCCCGAACGACAAGAAGCCAAATACCGTTTTCTGGATCTGATTTATCCACATCTGATGGCGCTGAAAAAAAAGCGTGATTTCATTTTGTGCGGCGACATCAACATCGCACACCGCACCATCGATTTGAAAAACTGGCGTAGCAACCAGAAAAACAGCGGCTTTCTGCCCGAAGAACGCGCGTGGATGACCACACTCTTGAACGAAGGCGGCCTGGTCGATGTCTACCGACAACTGCACCCTGACACCACCGACGCTTGCTACACCTGGTGGAGCAACCGTGGGCAAGCGTATGCCAACAATGTGGGTTGGCGATTGGACTACCACTTGGCCACGCCCGCGCTGGCCCAGACCGCGCGCTCAGTGACGATTGACAAAGACGATAAATTTTCTGACCATGCGCCGATCACAGTCAGTTATGAGATGGACATTTGAGCATGCTGGATGTGTTGATCATCGGTGCAGGCTTGTCAGGCATTGGCGCAGCGCGTCATTTGCAAAAACATTGCCCTGAGAAACATTGGCGCATTTGGGAAGCGCGCAACGCCATCGGTGGCACCTGGGATATTTTTCGCTACCCGGGCGTGCGCTCTGACTCGGACATGCACACACTGGGTTATGCGTTCAAGCCCTGGCGCGGCACACAGGCCATGGCCGACGGCCCGTCGATCTTGCATTACATCCGTGAAGCCGCCGAAGAAACCGCTGTGACGCGGCAGATCGATTTTCAACACCGTGTTGTCCGCGCAGATTGGTCATCCGACGCTGCTTGCTGGCGCGTCACAGCCAGTCTCGCCGACGGCAGCACGGTCATGCAAGAGACGCGTTTTTTGTACCTGTGCGGCGGCTATTACAGCTATGCGCAAGGCCACCAACCACCATTCGAGGGGCAAGCGCATTTCCAAGGCACCATGGTGTATCCGCAGTTCTGGCCAGAAGGCTTGTCATACGCAGGCAAACAGGTGGTGGTGATTGGCAGTGGCGCGACCGCAGTGACCATCGTGCCGGCCATGGCCGAAGACGCAGCGCATGTGACCATGCTGCAACGCTCGCCCTCGTACATCGTCACCCGACCGGCGCATGACACTTTGGGGGTTTGGTTGGATCGATGGTTGCCATTTGATGCAGGCCATCGTTGGGTGCGTTGGCGCAATATCTTGCAAGGTATTTTTTATTTCCAATTGGCGCGACGGTATCCCGCGTTTTTCAAACAGTATTTGATCCGCATGGTGCAAAAGGCTGTGGGCAAAGACCACAACGTGGCCACGCATTTCACCCCGCACAACAACCCGTGGGATCAGCGTGTGTGTGCGGTGCCCGATGGGGATTTGTTCAAACAAATACGGCGAGGCAAAGCCAGCGTGGTGACCGGGCAGATTGCGCGGTTTGAAACGAACGGCATCCGTTTGCAAGACGGCCGTTTTTTGACTGCGGACATGGTGGTGGCCGCCACCGGTTTGCAATTGAATGTGTTGGCCGATGTGGCCTTTCAGGTCGACGGCACACCGTTTGTGGCAGGCGATGCACTGGCTTACAAAGGCATGATGCTGTCGGACTTGCCCAACGTGTTTGTCGCCTTCGGTTACACCAATGCTTCATGGACGTTGAAAGCTGACTTGACCGCCCGTTATGTGTGCAGGCTTTTCAAATACATGGATCGGCACGGTTATCGCCAAGTGTTGGCCGGACACGACCCCACACAAACCACGCAAGCGTTTCTGGATTTCACCTCGGGTTATGTGCAACGCGCCAGCGCCCTGTTGCCCAAGCAAGGCGCAGCCTCACCTTGGCGTGTGCATCAAAACTATGTGATGGATGTGCTGGCGCTTCGGTTTGGGCAATTTAAGGACGGGGTGTTGAGGTTCAGCTGAACACAAACACACCGCAAGGGCGGACGAAAGCCTTTTTTGCCCAACTGGCCAGATGGCTAGACTGATGGGTCATATAATCAATTTTCGCCATCTGCTATCCGGAGAACGCCACCATGCAAGTTCAATTGGCCGAAATCAAAAACAAAATGTCTGAATATGTCCGCGCGGTTCAAACCGGAAGCACGTTTGAAATTACCGTTCGCGGTGTGCCGGTGGCTTTGCTGACACCGATTGCCAAACCAGCGAGCAAAGCAGGTTTTCAATCGCGTGTGTTGAGTTTGATGGCTAACCCTAATGCGCCAAAACTGGATGTCAAGGCGGCTTTGCAAGAGGGCCGCAAGTGAAGTTGGTTGTCGACAACTCTGTCGCTATGCGATGGTTGTTTGCAGACGGATCAAAAGCGGATAGGCTGTATGCCAGCAATGTTGCCGCCTTGGTTGAAACCTGCGAGGTACATGTGCCATCGTTGTTTGTGACCGAAGCTGCCAATGTCATTTCGCGGGCATTGAAAACAGGCGTCATTACCCCACAAGACTGTGAATCCCGGTTTGATCTGCTCCATGCCATGCAAGTAAACCTTGACCCGGTGGAATCAACGCACACCATAACGTCACTTGCCATGCGGGCATTTGAATTGAGGCTTTCTGCCTACGATGCCAGTTATTTACTTTTAGCGAAGAAATTGGCCTGCCCGCTTGCGACGCTAGACAAGGACTTGCGACGGGCGGCAAAAAAATATCGGGTTCCGATTGCGGGCGTTGACGCTTGATTTGACGTACCTCATGCTCCACTACGAAACCATCCCCGTCACCGCCTTCCAGCAAAACTGTTCTCTGGTCTGGGAGGATGAGGGCATGACCGCGGCGGTCATCGACCCGGGCGGTGACACCGATGTCTTGCTCGACGCTTGCAAGCAATTGGGCATCACGTTGAAATACATCTGGATCACGCACGGGCATCTGGATCATGCGGCGGCCACAGCAGATTTGGCCGAGCAATTGCAGTTGCCCATCATCGGACCGCACCCGGGCGACCAGTTTTGGATCGAAGGCTTGCCGCAAGCCGCGGCCATGTATGGTTTTCCAGCGGCCAGGCCGTTCACGCCCACGCGTTGGTTGGCCGACGGCGACACGGTCACGCTGGGCAAGCACACGTTGCAGGTACGGCATTGCCCGGGCCACACACCGGGGCATGTGGTGTTTTATTCGGCCGAGATGAACCGTGCATTCGTTGGCGATGTGCTGTTCGCGGGCAGCATCGGTCGCACCGATTTCCCGCAAGGCAATCACCAGCATTTGATCGACAGCATCACGCAGCGCTTGTGGCCGATGGGCGACGACACGGTGTTCATTCCCGGCCACGGCCCCGAAAGCACGTTCGGGCGCGAGCGCAAAACCAACCCCTATGTCGGCGGCACCTGAATTCCTGCGTGTGCATGCGAACGGGGTCGACTTTGTCTGCCTGACCCAAGGCGCCGGTCCCCGGGTGCTGCTGGTACATGGTTTTCCAGACATCCCACAGACCTGGTCGTTGCAAATGCAGGCTTTGAGCGAAGGGGGCTACCAGGTCATCGCGCCCTATTTGCCGGGCTATTTGCCTTCGCGTGTCGCTGACAACGCTTACCTTGACAAAGCCAGTCTGGTGCATGGCATCGCGGGTTTGATCGAAGCCTTGTCGCCCGGCGAGAAATTGCATTACATCGGCCAAGACTGGGGGGCGATCATCGGCTATGGTTTGTGTGCGGCACGTCCCGACTTATTGCACAGCGCGGTGTTGATGGCGGTGCCCCATCCAGACATCGTCACCGAACATTTGCTCACGCCCAAACACATACACCGTTCGTTTCACTGGTGGTTTTTTCAACAAGCCGTGTTGCCCGAACAAGCTTTGTTGGCCAACGACATGGCTTTCATCGATTACCTGTGGCAATACTGGTCGGTGCCGGGCTATGAAGACAGCGAACACATCGCTCTGGTGAAAACCACGTTGCAACAACCCGGGGTGTTGAAAACGGCGATGGACTACTACCGCGCCATGTTCGACCCTGCCAAAGCCGATCCGGCTTTGCACGAATTGCGCGCATCCATGCAAC
>JBJTXF010000320.1:0-5368 GCA_046082145.1 Limnohabitans sp.
ATGGCACCGGCTTGTTCCAAAGCGCGTACCACGTTTTTGATGGAAGACGCTTTTTGACCGATCGCGACATAGATACAGGTCATGTTCTGACCTTTTTGGTTGATGATGGCGTCAATGGCCACGGCGGTTTTACCGGTCTGACGATCGCCAATGATCAACTCGCGCTGACCACGCCCCACAGGAACCATGGAATCAATGGATTTCAAGCCGGTCTGCATGGGCTGGTCCACCGACTGACGTGCAATCACGCCGGGGGCGACTTTTTCAATCACATCGGTCATCTTGGCATTGATCGGACCTTTGCCATCGATCGGATGGCCCAGCGCATCGACCACACGGCCAATCAACTCGGGACCCACTGGCACTTCCAAAATACGGCCGGTGCATTTGACCATGTCACCTTCGGAAATATGCTCGTACTGACCCAAAATCACTGCGCCAACTGAGTCACGCTCCAAGTTCAACGCCAATCCAAAGGTGTTGTTGGGGAACTCCAGCATTTCACCTTGCATGACATCGGATAAGCCATGGATGCGACAAATACCGTCAGTCACGGAAATGACGGTGCCTTGGTTACGCACATTGGTGTTACCGGTCGAGCCCTCGATGCGGGTTTTGATCAATTCAGAAATTTCTGCGGGATTGAGTTGCATGACTCTTTCCTTCTTCCTTTGTAAAGCTGATGTGCAAGAGCGGGATTGCTCAGGCGGTCAGCGCGACTTTCATTTGTTCCAAACGGGCTTTGACGGAGGTGTCGAACACCTCGTCGCCGACCACCACTCGCACACCCCCAATGAGCTCAGGCTCCAACGCCACTTGCACACTGAGTTTGCGTCCAAAGCGTTTTTCACACACCTTGGTCAATTCGTCCAGGGCAGCGCCCTCAATGGGAAACGGACTGTGAATCACCGCTTTGCGCACGCCAGATTGGGCATCCACCAAAGCATGAAATTGCAGGGCAATCTCTGGCAAGGCAGACAAGCGTCCGTTTTCCAGCAAGAGGCTCAAAAAATTAATGGCCGCCGCCGGCAGGTTTTTGGGGCCCACTTGGGTGATGACATCCAACACTTGGCTGTGACTGACCTTGGGGTCGTGTGCAAACTGCTGGAGGCCCGGATCGGACGCCACCAAGGCCAGCGCATCCAGCCATTCAACAGCTTGTGCCGCCTGTGACTTGAGCACCTTGAACAAGGCTTCAGCATATGGGCGGGCAATGGTTGCAATTTCAGCCATGGGGCATGGTCCTCAGAGTTCTGCCTTGAGCCGGTTCAGGAATTCGGCGTGCACACTGGCATTGACTTCCTTGCGCAAGATTTGCTCGGCGCCTTTGACCGCCAACACCGCCACGTGGTCGCGCAACAATTCTTTGCTTTTGAGCATGGCCTGCTCGGCTTCCGCGTGTGCGGCCGCAATGATTTTGTTGGCTTCTTCGTTGGCTTTGTACTTGGCCTCGTCGATGATGTTTGTCGCACGCCGTTCGGCATCGGCCAATCGAGACGCGGCCTCTGAACGGTTTTTCGCCAACTCGACTTCGACGTGCTTATGCGCATTGGTCAGTTCGATGTGCGCGTGCTCAGCGGCCTTGAGGCCGTTGGCAATTTTTTCGGCACGCTCGTCCAAGGCGTTTGCGATGGGCGGCCACACGAATTTCATCGTGAACCACACCAAGATGGCAAACACAATCGCTTGAACGAACAGGGTTGCGTTGATACTCACGTCAACACCTCTCTATAGGCGGTGGGTTGAATTACTTGAGAACGAAGGGATTAGCAAACGCAAACATCATGGCGAGACCCACGCCAATCAGAAACGCCGCATCAATCAAACCGGTCAACAAGAACATCTTGGTTTGCAGTTCGTTCATCAACTCAGGCTGGCGCGCGGCGGCTTCGAGGTATTTGCTGCCCATGATGCCGATGCCAATACAAGCACCGCCGGCACCCAGGCCAATGATCATACCTGAGGCAAGTGCAACGAGACCAAGTACGTGTTCCATGTGAAGCTCCTTAGCAAAATGATGGAAGGTTGAGAAAAAAAATCAGTGCGCGTCGTGGGCTTGCCCGATGTAGACCAAGGTCAGCATCATGAAAATGAAAGCCTGTAACACCACAATCAAAATATGGAAGATGGCCCAGATGGAGCCCGCGATGATGTGCCCGATGGGCAACAAAATACCGGTCAAGCTCAAAGCCGCGGCACTGCCCATGAGCGCAATCAGCATGAAAATGAGTTCACCAGCGTACATGTTGCCGAACAATCGCATGCCGTGTGACACGGTTTTGGCGACGAATTCAATCATTTGAAAACCGAAATTGATGGGCCACAAAATGGGATGCGCACCAAACGGCGCGGTGGTCAACTCGTGGAACCAACCGCCCATGCCTTTGATTTTGATGTTGTAGTAGAGACAGATCAACAAGACCGACACCGACATGCCCAAAGTGGTGGACAAGTCGGCGGTGGGCAAGACCCTGAAGTAATGGATGCTGTGGTCCAAACCTGTCCACTCAAACAATTTGTGAAACAAGTCGACGGGCAAAAAGTCCATGCTGTTGAGCAGAAAAATCCACACAAAAACAGTCAAGGCCAACGGGGATACCAGTTTACGGCTTTCGGCGTTGTGCACAATGCCGCGCGCTTGTGTATCCACCATTTCAAACAGTATTTCAACCGCCGCTTGAAAACGTCCAGGCACACCTGAAGTGGCAGCACGCGCCGCGCGCCACAAGACAAAGGAACCGACCACGCCCAACAATACCGACCAAAAAATGGAGTCAAGGTTAACCACTGAAAAATCAATCACACCGCCCATAGGCTTGCTTTGCAAGTGGGTGAGGTGGTGGCTGATGTATTCACCAGCCGTGAGCGTGCTTGAATCCGCCATGTTCAACTCTTTACAAACGGGTAGAAGGCATGTCAGAGGATGTGGTTTTGCCCCACACCAATGCCAGCCAATACACCTTCAACGTCACAATCAGACCAGCCAATAAGGCAGGCCAACTCAATTCTGGAACGATTCTTGGTGCCATCACCAAGAACAACACCGACAACATCCATTTCACACTTTGCCAGACCATCAGACCTAACGCAGCGCCCAAGGCATGCATAGACGATGTGCGGGACCTCAAGCCCCTGGCGAACAATGCAGCAGGAACCACCACTGTCATCGCGCCATACACCCAAGACAACCAAAGTGCGCCGCTTGCAAACCATAGAGCAAACGCCGAGGCCAAAAATACAGCCACCAACACTTGCGCTGCCAGCACCCACCAGACAGACAGATGCGGCTGACTTTGTCGCCATGCCTGAGCCTGCTGCGCCGACCAAGGCTGGGATTCGACCGCATCTGGCGCATCAACCTCTGGCGAAAGCGCGGGGTTATTACTGCCTGAAGTTGCTTGTGTCTTGGTCATCCGCGACGGCCCCTTTGTGCAGCAAAGTTAAGTATTCTAAGGTATCTTATAGGGGTTTCCCGAATCCCCTACCAAAAAATACCCCGCCATGGCCGCTGATACCGAGAGTTTGATCAACTACCCGTGTCATTTCCCCATCAAGGTGATGGGCCCCAACGACCCGGGTTTTGTCCATGCCATGGTTTTTCTGGCCCGGCAGTTTGACCCCGATTGGCAGGAAACTTCATTGGAGAGGCGCGAAAGCAAGGGCGGTAAATACCTCGGCCTCACCCTGACTTTGCATGTGCTGAGCCGCGAACAGCTGGACGAGGTCTACCGCACCTTGAGCAGTCATCCTTTGGTGAAAGTGGTGCTTTAGTGTCTGTTCTTGAGCAGCCACGACTGATCTTTACAGGGCGGATTGACTATGCGCCTTGTTTGTCGGCGATGCAGGCGTTCACCGCGCAACGTGACATGTCTACCCCGGATGAGATCTGGCTTTGCGAACACCCCCCCGTGTTTACGCAAGGCTTGGCCGGTCAACCCGCGCATCTGCTGCAAAACACCGATATTCCTGTGATCGCCAGCAACCGGGGCGGACAAATCACTTACCACGGGCCAGGCCAAGTGGTGGCCTATGCCTTGATTGACCTCAAGCGCGCCGGTTATTTCGTCAAAGAATATGTGTTTCGCTTGGAAGCTGCCGTTCTCAAAACGCTGGCGCATTTTGGCGTCACGGGTCACCGTCTGGCAGGTGCTCCCGGGGTGTATGTGCGTCCCGATGCACCGTTTGACCATGCGATCCACTCGGTTGCAACCGCGCCAGGGCACAAGCACGCGCCGCCCGATTTCTCGGGTTTGGCCAAAATCGCGGCACTTGGCGTGAAAGTCAGTCGGCATTGCGCTTATCACGGCGTCGCCTTGAATGTGCGCATGGATTTGTCACCCTTCTCGCTTATCAACCCCTGCGGTTATGCGGGGCTTCAAACCACCGATCTTTTTACAATCGGCGTGGATGTCGGCTGGCCACAAGCTGCCGATGTACTCGGCAACAAGCTTGCTTCCACCTTATCGCCCTAACCCCAAGGCAACCATGCCATCACCTGACGTGCCCTCATCCGCCATCGCAACGACTTACCAAGCCGGGGTCAAACAAAAAGCGTCCGACAAAGTCTCGCGCATCCCTGTCAAAGTGGTGCATGAAGGCGAGGTCCTGAAAAAGCCGGACTGGATCCGCGTCAAAGCCGGGTCATCCCACTCACGCTTTGGCGAAATCAAACACATTCTTCGCGAAAACAAACTCGTCACCGTCTGCGAAGAAGCATCTTGCCCGAACATCGGCGAATGCTTCGGTAACGGGACTGCCACCTTCATGATCATGGGCGACAAATGCACGCGCCGTTGCCCGTTTTGCGATGTAGGCCACGGTAGGCCCGATCCCCTCGATGCCAACGAGCCTTTGAACCTTGCCAAAACCATCGCTGCACTGAAATTGCGTTACGTGGTGATCACCAGCGTGGACCGTGACGATTTGCGCGACGGCGGCGCGGCGCATTTTGTTGATTGCATCCGCCAAACGCGCGCTTTGTCACCCCACACGCAAATCGAAGTGTTGGTGCCAGACTTTCGCGGCCGTGACGACCGCGCTTTGAACATATTGAAAGAAGCGCCGCCCGACGTGATGAACCACAACCTGGAAACCGTGCCGCGTTTGTACAAAGAAGCGCGTCCTGGCAGCGACTATGCCTTCAGCTTAAACCTGTTGAAAAAATTCAAAGCGCTGTTTCCAAGCGTGCCCACCAAAAGCGGCCTGATGGTGGGCTTGGGCGAAACCGACGACGAAATACTGACCACCATGCAAGACATGCGTGACCACGGCATTGACATGCTGACCATCGGTCAATACCTCGCACCCAGCCGCCACCATTTGCAAGTGAAGCGTTATGTGCATCCTGACACCTTCAAGATGTTTGAAG
>JBJTXF010000321.1:0-9097 GCA_046082145.1 Limnohabitans sp.
TGGTACCGATGAAGATGAAAAAGAAGTGCACCGCGCAGCAGATGACAAAGAAAAATTTTCTTCATTGGCATTCAAGTTGATGACCGACCCTTTTGTGGGTCAGCTCACTTTCGTTCGTGTGTACTCGGGCGTGCTGAAAAAAGGCGACACGGTTTTTAATCCTATCAAAGGAAAAAAAGAACGCATTGGCCGTATCGTGCAAATGCACGCCAATAACCGCGAAGAAGTCGATGAAATTTGCGCGGGTGACATTGCCGCTTGTGTGGGTTTGAAAGACGTGACCACCGGTGAAACATTGTGTGACCCCGACAACATCGTCATGCTCGAGCGCATGGTGTTCCCCGAGCCTGTGATCGCACAAGCGGTCGAACCCAAAACCAAGGCCGACCAAGAAAAAATGGGTATCGCCTTGCAACGCTTAGCCGCAGAAGATCCTTCTTTCCGCGTCAAAACCGACGAAGAGTCAGGCCAAACCATCATTTCAGGCATGGGCGAATTGCATCTGGAAATCATTGTCGATCGCATGAAGCGAGAGTTTGGCGTGGAAGCCAATGTCGGCAAGCCTCAAGTGGCTTACCGCGAAACCATTCGCAAAACCATCGAAGACAGCGAAGGCAAGTTCGTGCGCCAATCAGGTGGCAAAGGCCAATACGGTCACGTGGTGTTCAAAATCGAGCCCAATGAAGCAGGAAAAGGCTTTCAATTTGTCGATGCCATCAAGGGTGGCGTGGTGCCTCGCGAATATATTCCTGCGGTTGAAAAAGGCGTGATCGAAGCCTTGACGTCAGGCGTGCTCGCTGGTTACCCCGTGGTGGATGTCAAAGTGACATTGCACTTCGGTTCTTACCACGATGTGGACTCCTCTGAAATGGCGTTCAAGATGGCGGCGATTTTCGGCTTCAAAGAGGGGTGTAAAAAAGCCAGCCCGGTGATTTTGGAGCCCATGATGGCGGTCGAGGTAGAAACCCCTGAAGACTACGCGGGCAATGTGATGGGCGATTTGTCTTCACGCCGTGGCATGGTGCAAGGCATGGAAGACATGGTCGGTGGCGGTAAAGCCATCAAGGCTGAAGTACCCTTGTCAGAAATGTTCGGTTACTCCACCACACTGCGTTCCATGTCACAAGGACGCGCCACCTACACCATGGAATTCAAACATTACACCGAAGCCCCCCGCAACGTCGCCGAAGCGATCGTGGCAGCAAGGGCCAAGTAATTTCATGGGGACGTGTCGACCGCTTGCGGTTTGATCGGGTCCCCCAGGCAGTTGAGCTGTCTGCGACGATGCGCCGTCCTGTGACCCGTGCGGGACGAACCAGCAGCATCGTGCAGACGTAAAACCTGTACACGGGCCTGTTCTTTGGAGAAAGACAATGGCAAAAGGCAAATTTGAGCGGACGAAGCCGCACGTGAACGTAGGTACGATTGGGCACGTGGACCATGGCAAGACGACGCTGACGGCGGCGATCACGACGATTTTGTCGTCGAAGTTTGGCGGTGAGGCCAAGGCGTATGACCAGATTGATGCGGCGCCGGAGGAGAAGGCGCGCGGCATCACGATCAACACGGCGCACGTGGAGTACGAGACGGCAAACCGCCACTATGCGCACGTGGACTGTCCTGGGCACGCTGACTATGTGAAGAACATGATCACGGGCGCGGCGCAGATGGACGGGGCGATTTTGGTGTGCTCGGCCGCTGACGGGCCGATGCCGCAGACGCGCGAACACATTTTGCTGGCGCGCCAAGTGGGTGTGCCCTACATCATTGTGTTTTTGAACAAATGCGACATGGTGGATGACGCTGAGTTGCTCGAGCTCGTGGAGATGGAAGTGCGCGAGTTGCTCGACAAGTACGATTTCCCTGGTGACGCGACGCCGATCATTCACGGCAGCGCCAAGCTGGCGATCGAGGGTGACAAAGGGGATTTGGGCGAAGGCGCGATCATGAAGTTGGCCGAGGCGCTTGACAGCTACATCCCGACGCCAGAGCGCGCGGTGGATGGTGCGTTTTTGATGCCTGTGGAAGACGTGTTCTCTATCTCGGGTCGCGGCACGGTGGTGACGGGTCGCGTGGAGCGCGGCGTGATCAAGGTGGGCGAAGAGATTGAGATTGTGGGTATTGTGGACACGGTCAAGACGACTTGTACGGGCGTGGAGATGTTTCGCAAGCTGCTGGACCAGGGGCAAGCGGGCGACAACGTGGGTATTTTGTTGCGCGGCACCAAGCGCGAAGACGTGCAGCGCGGCCAAGTGCTGTGCAAGCCTGGCTCGGTCAAGCCGCACACGCATTTCACGGCTGAGATTTATGTGTTGTCAAAAGACGAGGGCGGACGCCACACACCGTTTTTCAACAACTACCGCCCGCAGTTTTACTTCCGCACGACGGATGTGACCGGCGCGATCGAGTTGCCAGAGGGCAAGGAGATGGTGATGCCCGGGGACAACGTGTCGATCACGGTCAAGCTGATCCACCCGATTGCGATGGAAGAGGGGCTGCGCTTTGCGATCCGCGAAGGCGGCAAAACCGTCGGAGCCGGTGTGGTTGCCAAAATCATCGCTTAAGGAACCGGCATGTCTACCAAACAAAAAATCCGAATCCGTCTGAAGGCGTTTGAGTACAAGCTGATCGACCAATCCGCAGCTGAAATCGTCGACACTGCCAAGCGCACAGGTGCCATCGTCAAGGGTCCTGTGCCGTTGCCGACGCGCATGAAACGCTTTGATATTTTGCGTTCACCCCACGTCAACAAGTCCAGTCGCGATCAGTTGGAAATCCGCACCCATCAACGTTTGATGGACATCGTGGACCCGACTGACAAAACCGTGGATGCGCTGATGAAGTTGGATTTGCCAGCAGGCGTGGATGTTGAAATCAAGTTGCAGTGAGTGAACTGCCACCCTGATGAGGAGGGTGGCCCATTTGGAGAAGTCGCCGGGTTAGGCTAAGACCAGCAAAATTCGGCTACAATCCAAATCTTCGCAGTTTTTGCGAAGAAATCATCAACCTTCTTTCACACACCAAACGCAGTTGCCAATTGAAGTGACCGCGGTGAGAGTTTTGGAGAAAAACATGAGTCAAAGCAATCAACTGGGATTGCTGGGCCGCAAGGTGGGCATGATGCGTCTGTTCACTGATGATGGGGACGCAGTGCCTGTCACGGTGGTAGATGTGTCTGATAACCGCGTGACCCAAGTCAAAACCCAGGAAAATGACGGCTACGTTGCCTTGCAGGTGACGTTTGGTAAACGCAAAGCTTCGCGTGTTAACAAGCCCCAGGCGGGCCACATGGCCAAAGCTGGCGTACAAGCTGGCGAAATCACCCAAGAATTCCGAGTCACCGCTGAAACTGCAGCGCAATACCCTGCTGGTTCTTCCGTGCCTGCTGCTGCCATCTTTACCGTGGGTGAAAAAGTGGATGTGCAGGGCACATCGATCGGTAAAGGCTTTGCCGGCACCATCAAGCGTCACAACTTCCGTTCACAGCGCGCCTCGCACGGTAACAGCCGCTCGCACAATGTGCCCGGATCCATTTCCATGGCGCAAGACCCCGGGCGCGTGTTTCCCGGCAAAAAAATGTCTGGTCACATGGGCGATGAAACCGTCACCACACAAAACCTGGATGTGATTCGTATCGACGAAGCACGCCAACTGCTGCTGATCAAGGGCGCTGTGCCTGGGTCCGCAGGCGGTTTTGTCACGGTGCGCCATGCCATCAAGGCCAAATCCAAGGGAGCCAACTGATGCAAATCGAACTCCTGAACGAACAAGGCCAAGCATCTGCAAAGTTTGATGCGCCTGAAACATTGTTTGGTCGCGCTTACAACGAAGACTTGGTTCACCAAATTGTGGTGGCTTACCAAGCCAATGCGCGCCAAGGCACACGTGCCCAAAAAGACCGTGAGCAGGTCAAGCACTCGACCAAAAAGCCATTCAAGCAAAAAGGCACTGGACGCGCCCGTGCCGGTATGACTTCCTCCCCAATTTGGCGTGGCGGTGGTCGTGCATTTCCCAGCAGCCCTCAAGAGAATTTCACCCAAAAAATCAACAAGAAGATGTACCGCGCTGGCATGGCCGCCATCTTCTCCCAGTTGGTGCGTGAAGGCCGGTTGGCGGTGGTGGATTCACTCAAAATTGAAGCACCCAAAACCAAATTGCTGGCCTCCAAACTCAAGGCCATGAATTTGCAATCAGTGCTGGTGATTGCAGAAGAAGTTGACGACAACTTGTACTTTGCTTCCCGCAACCTGGCCAATGTGTTGGTGGTCGAGCCGCGTTATGCCGATCCGGTTTCGCTGGTGCACTACAAAAAGGTGCTGGTCACCAAAGGCGCCGTCGACAAACTCAAGGAGATGTTCGCATGAGCACCCCCAAATTTGACGAAGGCCGTTTGATGGCCGTTCTCGTGGCCCCTATCGTGTCTGAAAAAGCCACCATGGTTGCCGAGAAATCGAATGCGGTCACTTTCAAAGTGCTGCAAAACGCCACCAAGCCCGAGATCAAGGCGGCTGTTGAACTGATGTTCAAGGTCGAGGTCAAGGGCGTATCGGTGGTTAACACCAAAGGCAAAACCAAGCGTTTTGGCCGCTCTGTGGGCCGCCGCGATCACGTGCGTAAGGCTTACGTGACGTTGAAAGATGGTCAAGAGCTCAACCTGTCTGGAGAGGTGGCTTAATCATGGCAGTCATCAAAATGAAACCTACCTCGCCCGGCCAGCGTGGCGTGGTCAAAGTCACCCGTGACCATTTGTTCAAAGGTCCAGGCTACGCGCCGTTGCTCGAGCCTCAATTTCAAAAGGCTGGTCGCAACAACAACGGCCACATCACAACTCGCCACAAGGGCGGTGGTCACAAGCACCATTACCGTGTGGTGGACTTCCGTCGCATGAAGGACGGTATTCCCGGCAAAGTAGAACGCATCGAATACGACCCCAACCGTACTGCGCACATCGCCTTGATTTGCTACGCCGATGGCGATCGTAACTACATCATTGCGCCGCGCGGTTTGGAAGTCGGCGCCACCATCCACAGTGGTTCAGAAGCGCCGATTCGTGCTGGCAACACATTACCGATCCGCAATATTCCAGTGGGCTCAACCATACATTGCATTGAGTTACGGCCTGGTAAGGGTGCTCAAATTGCCCGTTCTGCAGGTACTTCAGCCACATTGCTGGCGCGTGAAGGCACTTACGCCCAGGTCCGCATGCGGTCTGGTGAAGTCCGCAAAATCCACATCGAATGCCGCGCCACCATTGGTGAAGTGGCCAACGAAGAACATAGCCTGCGTCAATTAGGCAAGGCTGGCGTGAAGCGCTGGATGGGTATTCGTCCTACCGTTCGTGGCGTGGCCATGAACCCGATCGATCACCCGCACGGTGGTGGTGAAGGCCGTACCGGCGAAGGTCGCGCGCCTGTGGATCCTTGGGGCAATCTCACCAAGGGTTACCGCACCCGCAACAACAAGCGCACCCAGGTCATGATCGTCTCGCGTCGCAAGAAATAAGGGTTAAATCATGTCACGCTCACTCAAAAAAGGCCCCTTCGTTGACCACCATTTGTTGGCCAAAACGGAAAAAGCCGTCGCCACCAAAGACAAAAAACCGATCAAAACCTGGTCTCGTCGTTCCATGATCCTGCCGGACTTCATCGGCTTGACGATCGCGGTCCACAACGGCAAACAACATGTGCCGGTCTACATCACCGATCAGATGGTGGGTCACAAGTTAGGCGAATTCGCCTTGACGCGTACCTTCAAAGGCCATCCGGCTGACAAAAAAGTTCAGAAGAAGTAAGGAGTATCAATGGAAACACGTGCAGTCCTGCGAGGTGTGCGCTTATCGGTCGACAAAGGCCGGTTGGTCGCAGACTTGATTCGCGGAAAAAAAGTGGACCAGGCCCTGAACATCCTGAATTTCACCCAGAAAAAAGCAGCGGGTATCGTCAAAAAAGTGCTGGAGTCGGCCATTGCCAACGCCGAGCACAACGACGGTGCTGACATTGATGAATTGCGTGTCAAAACCATTTATGTGGAACAAGGCGCCACCCTCAAGCGATTCACCGCACGCGCCAAGGGCCGTGGCAACAGCATCAGCAAGCCCAGGTGCCATGTGTATGTGACGGTCGGTAACTGAAAGGTCTAGGAAGATATGGGACAAAAAATACACCCCACCGGTTTCCGCCTGTCGGTCAGCCGCAACTGGTCCAGTCGCTGGTATGCCAGCAACAAAGACTTTGCCGGCATGTTGGCAGAAGATGTCAAGGTCCGCGAGTACCTGAAAACCAAACTGAAAAACGCAGCCGTTTCACGCATTCTGATTGAGCGTCCTGCCAAAAACGCCCGCATCACCATTTTTTCCGCACGTCCTGGTGTGGTCATTGGTAAAAAGGGCGAGGACATTGAAAACCTCAAGAAAGAATTGGCTGCCCGTTTAGGCGTGCCTGTTGCGGTCAACATCGAAGAAGTGCGTAAGCCCGAAATCGATGCACAGTTGATCGCGGACAGCATCACACAGCAATTGGAAAAGCGGATCATGTTCCGCCGCGCCATGAAGCGAGCCATGCAAAATGCCATGCGTTTGGGTGCGCAAGGCATCAAGATCATGTCTGCTGGTCGACTCAACGGTATCGAAATTGCACGCACCGAGTGGTACCGCGAAGGCCGCGTGCCTTTGCATACATTGCGTGCTGACATCGACTACGCCACGTCTGAGGCCAAAACCACTTACGGCATCATCGGTGTCAAAGTGTGGGTCTACAAAGGTGACACACTCGGACGCAATGATGCGCCTGCGGTGCAAGAACCCCGTACTGAAGACGAGCGCCGCCCCCGTGGACCGCGCCGTGATGCCCGCCCAGGCGGCGACCGTCCACCCGCACGCGGCGCACGTCGTCCCGCAGGAACCCATGCCGCACCGGCGGATGGCAGCGACAAACCTGCTGAAGCCACCGATGCCCCCAAAACCACCGTCAAGCGCGTTCGCAAGATCACCGCGCCCGCACCCACTGGCACGGCTGCGGACGGACAAGGAGAATAAGCATGCTGCAACCAGCGCGCCGTAAATACCGCAAGGAACAAAAAGGTCGCAACACCGGTATTGCCACCCGAGGCAATACCGTCGCGTTCGGCGACTTCGGATTGAAATCCACTGACCGTGGCCGTTTGACCGCGCGTCAGATCGAATCTGCCCGCCGTGCCATTTCAAGGCATGTCAAGCGTGGCGGTCGCATTTGGATTCGCATCTTCCCTGACAAGCCCATTTCGCAAAAGCCTGCAGAGGTTCGCATGGGTAACGGCAAAGGCAATCCCGAGTACTACGTCGCTGAAATTCAGCCTGGCAAAGTGCTCTACGAAATCGTCGGTGTACCCGAAGAACTCGCGCGCGAGGCGTTCCGTTTGGCTGCTGCCAAACTGCCGCTGCGCACCACGTTTGTGTCCCGTTTGATCGGCCAATGATTCAGGAGAAGACACCATGAAAACATCTGAATTACGCCAAAAAGACGTTGCCGGACTCGACACCGAAATCAAAGCATTGCAAAAAGCACATTTCAATATGCGCATGCAAAAAGCCACACAACAACTCACCAACACTGCACAAATGAAGATGACCCGCCGGGAAATCGCTCGCGCCAAAACCATATTGGCCCAAAAAGCCGCAGCCCAGGAGTGAACATGACCCAAGCCAAACCCTCACTCAAGCGCACACTCATTGGAAAAGTGGTCAGCGCCAAACGCGCCAAAACCGTCACTGTGTTGGTCGAGCGTCGTGTCAAACACGCCCTCTACGGCAAGATCGTTGGTAAGTCGAGCAAATACCTTGCGCACGATGAAACCGGCCAATTCCATTTGGGTGATGTGATCGAAATCACCGAAAGCCGTCCTATCTCCAAAACCAAAAACTGGGTCGCAACCCGCTTGGTTGAAAAGGCGTCGGTGGTTTAAGTTGTATTCGTCAGGCAACTGACGTTGATTCATGAAATGGCCCACAATGGTTGGTCATTTTTTTTAGGAGTTAAAGCATGATCAAAGTAGGCGATAACTTGCCCCACACCACGTTGATGGAATATTCTGATGTTGAGAGCGACGCTTGCAGCATTGGGCCCAACCCGGTTGATGTGGCCAAATCCAGCGCTGGCAAAACCATTGCGTTGTTTGCATTGCCCGGTGCTTTTACGCCGACATGCTCGGCCAAGCATGTTCCCGGCTATATCGACAAATTGACAGAACTCAAAGCCGCGGGCGTGGACGAAATTTGGTGCGTCAGTGTCAACGATGCGTTCGTCATGGGTGCATGGGGCCGTGAACTCAAAGCCACTGGCAAAGTCCGCATGCTGGCTGATGGCGATGCCGAATTCACCAAAGCCACCGGTTTGACATTGGATCTGACCGGCAAAGGTTTGGGACTTCGTTCTAACCGCTACTCCATGTTGGTCAAAGATGGCAAAGTGCAAACCTTGAATATTGAAGGTCCCGGTAAATTTGAGGTCAGTGACGCTGACACCATGTTGTCCCAGGTCAAGCACTGATTTTTTAATGAATGGCTGAGAAAGTGCACGCCTGAACCGTCCGACTATTGGCGCTGGCGGCACTCTCAAGCCACAGGACTTCACTGCAAAGTGAAGCCCTGTGCGAACTGTAAACCCACATACACCCCTACAACGCACAGCACGCACACAAACAAACCCAACAAACGATGACGCCATCCGTCTTGACTGGCTTGTGACTCGTGTTGCTGCCATTGAAAGCCATTGAACATGGGCTTGACCAAGCGACGTTGATGAATCCGCTCGTGGTAGGCGATTGCCAGTAAGTGCAATGTCACCCAAAACAGCAGCGCCCATTTGCCAATCTCAGCGTGATAAAAAGTGGCCTTGGCCACCCAGGTGTTGCTGACAAATATGGTCAACGGCCCGTTAAACCCCGCGTCGTCGTCACTTGCCATGCCAGTGACCATTTGCAAACCTAGCGCCAGCAACAGGGCGAATACGGACAGGCTGCCCAATGGGTTGTGCCCGGGAAGCGCCCATGAAGAAGCTTGTCGAACATAGTTCAAATATTGTCGCACTGTGAAAAACCTCTGGCGAAACCGGGACCAATGACC
>JBJTXF010000322.1:0-2018 GCA_046082145.1 Limnohabitans sp.
CTCGGTGCCGATGGTGGCTATGCCAGTTTAGACATATTTGCTTTGAAGTGATGGCGTTTGTTTACTTGTAGCGGCTATCTCTCAAAATTAGAGATAGCGTAAAACGCCTAGGCGCATATAATCAAAGAATACGCAGCGCAGCTAGCGAAACAGCGTTGCACAAAATGTTGCACAATTAAATTAGTCCGTGCAGAACCCGCATAAATGCTAGCTTTACAGCGGGTAGGTTGTTCTTAAAATCCGCCGCTTTCCCGAGAGGGGGCGTACCGGTTCGATTCCGGTCTCGGGCACCAGTCTCCATGCGCCTTTTCAAGTGTTCCATGCTTGGAAAGGCGTTTTCGCTTGTTCGCAGCGTTGCACAGTCGTTGCACAAAAAATCAAACCATCGTACGCTAGCGCAAGCACTTTTGCTCAAAAAACAGGCAGCTACGCCGTTGCACAATGCCCCAATTCTCCTGCCGACCAGAGCAGTATCGATGTTTTTGGCAAGGCATAGACGGCGACGATGATGGGGAGTATGGTTGACTTGCAGCGCAGCCAGAGTCTGAAAGTGCAGAAGTGCGACGGCTGCTGGTGCGAGTCAAGCAAGGGTAAAGCCAAACTTTGGGAGGTCATATGTTTAACTCCAAAACCCTAGTGCCTGTTCTATTCATTCTGACGGCAGGTTGTTCGAACAAATACGATGCTTGTATTGATAAACAACAAAACGATTATCGAGCAAACAATCCAAATGCCAGTTATTCCGAAGCGCAAAGGAAATATGCTGAATTTGAGATGATGTGCTCCAGTCTTAAAGGCAAATAATCGATCCGGTAAATTTGGTGGAAAAGGATCCCAATCAAAGACCCAGACGCCGCAATTATCTCCAGCAGATAGTTGCGATCAAAGACCGTTTTTTGTCATTGGTGCCTAAAGAACACATCTACTACCAACTGACGGTCCATTGCCGCAAAGATACGCTAAGTCATACGGCATACAAAGCGGACAGTGTCAAGAATGTCATCGAGGTTGTCTACAAGCGCATCAACGAATCATTTGTCCACCCCGAGCAGTATGATCAAGAGCCACACCGACAGTTCATGCCTTATCTGCTTGCGATGATTGAGTTTGATGATAATGTACTATTCCACGCTCATGGCTTGTTAGCTGTTCATCCATTTCTTGCTGAAAGCGTTGATCATTTGCGCATTTACGACACTTTTTGTCAGTTCGAACCACGCATTACGCACTCACATTTTGATAGAACGATCCTTGATGCAAATGACATCAAAGCTTTTGACGAACCAACCAATGTCACCAAGTGGCTTGCCTATATGCTCAAGAGAAACAAGCACGATGCGTTGATGCTAAAAAGACCAGAGCATCTGCTGATGTTCGGACCAGAGTTATAACTATTTCTCTTTGCAAGCTGCTTTCCACTGCAATTCAATGATCGTGCGTGGTGGTACGCTTTTCCAATTCCATTGACTCATTGAAATAGAAACATCTTGAGCTGAAGGCTCTGCATAGATTTTTTGAAGACAATTGAATGCAAGTAATTTATTTTCCGATTTGCTCTCTTTGTTTATGTTGTCGGAACTGCTGACAACATAATTTTTCATAGTCCAGATAGTGGCAAAGGATCCATTTTTTTGTATGGTGTAAATATCGTGGTAGTAAGTAGTTTGCCCATCATTTTCACGCCCTGTGATTTCCCATTCTGCCCACGACGATGAACAAGCGATCATCAGCGCACACAAAGTTTTTGCCTGATTCTTCACCTTCCCACCAACACGCGATTTACATCACCAATCAACTGAGGCTCTTGTTTACGACTCATCATTGCTGCATGTCTGCTCACATTCTCTGCAAGATATGACTGCATTTCACCGAGCGTAATCTTGCCATCACGATTTTCATCTGCATCACCCTCCATACCTTTCATGAGGAAATAGCTGAAGATGCCGTGCTGAAGCTCAGGATTTGAGCTGGAGATTTGGTCATTCTGACTAGCGGTGATGACAGTAAAGCTCTCAGGA
>JBJTXF010000323.1:0-2558 GCA_046082145.1 Limnohabitans sp.
ACCTCACATAAAAGGCAAAACGGCATGCAATTTGTCTTCAGTTTTGTTCCGATTGTGTCGGGTGAGACCGAAGTCAGAACAGGGTCGATCACAGCCACAACTCCCAGTGGAACCGTTTCCAATGAGATCAATACCGGGTTAAATTGCAGCGCATGGACTGCGCCTGTCATCACATCCATCAGTACCTCACAAGGGGACCTCAGAAACCCCAGCTACTGGTCATTATGTGGAAGCAACAACGAATGGCTGGTCAAAGCGCAAGCCTCCAGCACCTACATCAATGTGAACTGGGCTTCGTTTCTCTTCAAAGGCGATTACCAACCCAAAACCGCCAGGCTCACCGTCACCAATGGAGACTACCAAACCCCTTACTCTTGCTCTCAATGGAACATGCCAGTTGTCACCGGTTGGTATACGGAAGGAACCACAGAAAACATGACTGTCTTTGATACTCCGAGTTGTGTAGACAACTATTGGCGCGTATCAAACTATATTGTTGGTGGTTCTAATTTGAGCGTTGATTATTTATTCATCAGCAATAAACGGTACAAAACTGTATTGAATTATTGAGACACAAACCCATATGAAATATGTTTTGATGCTGTGCTTAGGATGCATTGGCACATACTCCCATAGCCACTGCTTTACTGAGGCAGCCAAACGCTACAACGTCCCGCAAGCCTTGCTTGTCGCGATTGCCAAACATGAGTCGGGCGGGCGCACCACAGCCATCAACCACAACCGCAATGACACACGTGATATCGGTTTGATGCAAATCAACTCAGCATGGCTACCCTTTTTGGCAAGGCACGGTCTCAAGGAGCAGGATCTGTTCGATCCCTGTGTGAATGTCCTTATAGGGGCTTGGATTTTGTCCAACAACTTTGTGCGACTCGGCTACAACACCCAAGGCTTGGGTGCGTACAACGCTGCGACGCCATGGAAGCGTGAGCGCTACGCTCGGCAAATTTTGCAGACTTTTAAGTATTGATTTTTTTTAATATTTAAGCAAACATAAAGGATTGATCAATAAAAATTAACAATTAATATTCATGACCCATCTCAACATCATTTCCCCTGAGTCCATCCACACCTCTCACTACCTCGGGCAGGGCATCGACTTGGGTAAGCAACGCATCGATTTCTTGGTATCCCAAGGCTTTCCCAATGACCCCAAAGCCACCTTGGTACAAGGCAGTTTTCTGATCGCTTTAGAAACCAATATTTACCAGCATGTCATTGGTTACCCCAGTCCTGAGAACCTCAACACAGAAATCATTTATTTGCTTCGGGTCAACAAGTCTAAAGGTGTACCCGACGAAAGCAGCCACCTCTATGGCCTGAGCCAAGTCATCATCAACAACAGCATCAAAAACCGTGCTCCCCACCCCCAAGACGGCGCAGCCCACGGAGCTGATGACACAGAATTGATGAAGAATTTATTTTTCCTGCTTGAGTGCGAGATCATGGGTACGTTTGAAGCCAGTACCGACCCCTCAACAGGCGTGAATTTTTCATCTGATGTCGGTCAAATCAGTCCTGCCGTGGTGTTTCATTTGTTCCGCCCCGATACCAAAGTCATGGACTTGATACTCAATGGCATGCTCAACCCCGAACACCGCATTGATTTCGGCTTGCTGCGTCCCAGCGAAAACGAAAGCTACCTGGCCAACAAAGAGCCTGTTTATATTTCCATGATGGACATACGCGGCAAACGCACCGCCATGTTTGGCAAAACCCGCATGGGCAAATCCAATGTGGTCAAGTTGGTGGTGCAGGGCATGCTTGATGTCACCAAAGAGCAACGCAATGTCGGCCAGTTGATTTTTGATGTCAACGGCGAATACGCCAACAGCAATCCGCAAGACGGTTTCGATGCCATCGCGTCAGCTTACCCCGACCGATGCACCTCGTATTTCTTGACACCGCGCGGTGTGCAACCTGAAACGCCCAAGTTATTGCGCTTTAATTTTTACGAGCGAACTTTTGAAGCGCTAAGTGTCATGCGTGAACTGCTTCCGCCTGCTACCGCCGAATCTGAATATGTCGCCAGGCTGTTGACATGCCGCTTACCCAACCTCGCTAGAACCGAACACGATTCCGAGCGAAAAATTGGCAACCGGGCGCGCAAAGTCATGTTGTTCTGGACCTTACTCGATATTTGTGGTTTTGAAGTCAATCCGCAACGGTTACAAAACCGCATGGAAGCCATTGGCATTTCGCAGCCTTTCAACCCCAGCTTTCCTCAACTGCTGCGATTGTCTGCCTACCAAGCCATTCGCAATTCACCACCACCACCCTTACCCACTACGTTTGCCGATATGGTGACTGAAATCAGTGTGGTGGCGCGATTTAGCCAGTCCTACCAAAACGATCCGAGTTTGCGGCGTAACGGTCAATTCATTTTTGACAGCGATGAAGAGATCATGATCAGTTTCATGTTACGCTTGGCGGTCGGAATGTTCACACCGGCTATACGAGCCAAAGTCCAACTCCTTCAAAGACTTACGGCGCGCTTGCGCGCGCCAGTATCACGTTCCGCTGGGTCAGGAAAAGCG
>JBJTXF010000324.1:0-4954 GCA_046082145.1 Limnohabitans sp.
CTTGCCACCCTTGGTTTTGCCAGTGGAACTGCACGGTTTGGCGTTCCAACAATTTCAAACTGGCAGCCGCCTGCATATCGTCGGGGCTGCCAAACAGCAGATGCAATGATGACAATTTTTCTTCGCCACACCAAGACACCACGGCCTGCAGCAACAGCTCTCGGTGGGCTTTGTTATCAGCCAATAAGCGTGAACCAGGCACAGGAGTGAACGGCACGGCGATCAGCGCCTTGGGGTAATAAGCCAGGCCATGTTGCGCATAAGCGTTGGCCCACGCCCAGTCAAACACATATTCGCCATAGGAGTGCGTTTTCAAATAAAGCGGACAAGCGGCCACCAAAAAGTCGTTCTGCCACAAAGAAAAAAAACGGGGGGTCCAACCGCTGGAGGCCGAAGCGCTTGCGCTTTCATGCATTGCCAGTAAATATGCATGCTGCATAAAGGGCGAAGGGCAGTCTTGTGCCGCCAACAAAGCGTTCCATTGATCGGCGGGTATTTGACCCGGGTGATCGTGCACCCGAATGCCATAATCGTTCAGCTTAATTTGTGATTCATCCATGACGCTTCAACTCAGTGTAGCCCAGCTCAATTTCACTGTCGGTGACATGGCTGGCAATGCCCGCAAAATCATTGATGCCGCGCGACAAGCGTATTTGCGCGGTGTCAGGCTTTTGGTAACACCTGAGTTGGCCATTTGCGGCTATGCCGCTGAAGATTTGTTTTTACGCCCGTCTTTTTCAGAGGCATGCCAACAAGCGGTGTCTCAGGTGCAACAGGAATTGGCCAACTTAAAGGGCATGCATGTGGTGGTCGGCCATCCCAGTGGCGACGATAAACACACCCGATCTGTTTCAGTGCCTCAGCGTTACAACATGGCCTCTGTGTTTTGTGAAGGTCGCTTGGTAGCCAGTTATGCCAAACGAGAATTGCCCAATTACCAAGTGTTCGATGAGCGCAGGTATTTTTTGCCCGGGGAACATAGCACCGTTTTCAACGTGGAAGGCGTGCGCGTTGGGTTGTTGATTTGCGAAGACGCTTGGTTCGATCATCCTGCGCAGGATGCCAAAGAAAACGGTGCGCAGTTACTGGTGGTGTTGAATGCATCGCCATTTCACAAAGGCAAAAGCCAAGAGAGAGAAAAAGCCATGCAGCAGCGTGTGCAAGTCACTGGCTTGCCGTTGGTTTACGCCCATTTGGTAGGTGCGCAAGACGAAGTGGTGTTCGAAGGACGATCGTTTGCGTTGCAGGCCAATACGCAGGTGGCTGGCAGGGCGGCAGGTTTTGTGGAGCAAGCCTTTGATGTGCAATGCCAAGCGCTCTCTGGCAGTTTGCAACTGCACGCAACCACGGCGCCGCTAGAAGATGCCTTGTCTGATATTTGGCAGGCGTTGGTGCTGGGTGTGCGTGATTACATTGGCAAGAACCGATTTCCATCGGTGATTTTGGGGCTGTCAGGTGGCATTGATTCTGCATTGGTCATGGCTATCGCAGTAGATGCACTTGGGGCAGACCGGGTCAGGGCGGTCATGATGCCGTCGCCTTACACCGCCGGCATTTCGATTGAAGACGCCCGCGAGATGGCGCAACGCATGCAAGTGCGTTACGACGAATTCTCTATCGTCCCCATGTTTCAGGATTTCTTGCAAACACTGGCCTCTGATTTTCAAGACAAGCCAGTCGACACCGCCGAAGAAAATATCCAAGCACGTATACGCGGCACGTTGCTCATTGCGATGTCTAACAAGCACGGTTCTATCGTATTAACCACTGGGAACAAAAGCGAAATGGCGACAGGCTATTGCACTTTGTATGGCGATATGGCGGGTGGGTTCGCTGTTATCAAAGATGTCTCTAAAACATTGGTTTATCAGTTGGCCCATTGGCGCAATGCCAACAACCCTTTTGGCACCTGTGACGCACCCATTCCAGAGCGAATCATCACCCGCCCTCCAAGCGCAGAATTGCGTGAAGACCAAACCGATCAAGACAGTTTGCCACCCTATGACACGCTGGATGAGATCATGGAGCGTTACATGGAACAAGACCAAAGCCAGCAAGAGATTGAAGCGGCGGGTTTTGAGAAGTCCGATGTCGACCAAGTGATTCGTTTGATTCGAATCAACGAGTACAAGCGCCGGCAAGCGCCAATCGGGGTTCGCATTACACACCGAGGGTTCGGCAAGGATTGGCGTTATCCTATAACCAGTCTTTTTCGTGCCTGAGCAGGCGTTTACCAGCCATTGAGGGGAGTTACCATGAAACAAATCACTGCCGTCATCAAACCGTTCAAACTTGAAGAAGTTCGAGAAGCATTGGCTGAGTGTGGTGTGACCGGATTGACCGTGACTGAGGTCAAAGGCTTCGGCCGGCAAAAAGGACATACCGAGCTGTATCGCGGCGCTGAATATGTGGTTGACTTCCTACCCAAAGTTAAAGTGGAAGTGGTCGTGAATTCAGCCGATGTAGACCGGTGTGTCGACGCGATTGTGCTGGCCGCCCGCACAGGGAAAATTGGAGACGGAAAAATATTTGTGACGGCGGTCGAACGCGTGATTCGTATTCGCACAGGGGAAACCGATGAATCGGCCGTGTGACTTTCTTACTGAACATTTGAAGCATACCGATTGGGTATGCATATCAAGAACCACAGAATTAAATGTTCTGTAACCCTGCGCTGCATGATAAACCAGCTGCTTGTACAAGCCGTGGTAGCAATTCTTGCAAATTGTCTGATATAAAAACAAAGTCAATTTGCCAATCAGACACAAACCCATTGGCTACAGTGTTTTGCATGAATTGGATCAAGCCATCATAGTACCCATTCACGTTCAACAAGCCTATGGGTTTGTTGTGGAATTCCAGTTGTCGCCAAGTCCACACTTCAAACAATTCTTCAAATGTGCCTATGCCGCCAGGCAATGCCAAAAAAGCATCTGCCCTTTCTGCCATCATGAACTTGCGTTGGTGCATGTTGTCAACCATGTGCAATTCGTCGCATGATTCGTTGGCAGTTTCTTTGGCAGCTAAAGCATGGGGAATGACTCCTACAACTTTGGCGCCCGCAGATTTGGCTGCTCTTGCTACTGTGCCCATCAATCCTTGACCGCCACCCCCATAGACCAATTGACCATGGTGTGCCCCAATCCATTGCCCTACTTGGGTTGCAACTTGTGAATAAGCAGGCAAACTACCAGGCCTAGAACCGCAATAAACGCACAGGGAAAAGGAAGGATTCATGGAAGGAAAAGAACATGTTTCGATAACAGATTAAGCGGAACCCAAATTGACCGGGCGGACATCAACCATGCGGGTACCAGCCCAATGATCGTGTAGAAATTGACGATCAATCCGGAAATAAGTCAGAGATGCCCAAAAAATTATCCAAAAAAACACAAAAACAAGCCAGTAGTCATAGGCAGTTGCCACAATTCAATCATTACCAGGGGTGGGACAAACCATATCCAACTCAATACGTATCTTGCCCACGCACGCTTTTTCGTCAAGGGGTTACCGTGTATGTCAAGTGCGCGGATATGCCAAGTCTTCATAGCCAAGGTTTGTCCTTTGTACCAAAACCAACTGAAATACATTCCAAGCACAAAAAAAATAAAGATTTGTTGACCCAGTCTGTTTTGTAATCCATGTCTAGTTTGGGTCAAACTGCTGAAAAAATAACTCGCTATAAACACCACGGCAAAGAGCAACATACCTTCGTATACCCAGCAACACATTCGTCTGGACAATGAGGGAGCAGGCAAGGGCTTTGTTGAAATGGATACTGCGCTGTCATCAGCATTCATGGTTTGTTTGACGAGGAGCGCTTTTTGATGGGTAACAGTGTCTGCGGGTCAACTTGTGCCTGTGCAGTTTCTATGCGAGGGGGCTTTTCTTGTCCCTCTTTTTTACTCATAGGTGTGGCAGTGAGCTTTTCAGGCGCAACTGGCCTCGCAACCATGGCAGCGCCTTTGGACCATGCGGGTTTACTTTGCGAGAGTTTGTTTTTTTCATCTTCATTTAACGATTGATAAGCTTCCCATTTCGCCAATTTTTCATCGTTGCTTAATTGCTGCGCTTGCGCAAAGTGTAGCCTTGCCTGATAGCGTTGGGCTGGTGTCATTGCAGCCCATTGGCGCATGCGTTCTTGCGCAGTGGTTTGCGCTTGAGGTGTGAGTGATGGAAAGTTTCTTGCAATTGCCAACCATTTGCGTTTACGGTTTTCTTCCAAGGTTGGCCAGAGGTTTTGCAAAGGTTGAAGTATGTGTTTTTGTTCAGCATTCAGTTCAGCCCATTTGGGGCCTGCTTCATGCATTTGTTTGCCTAATTTCCCTGGATTTTGTTCTCCATGCTCTGGTATTTGATTTATTTGGCTGTTTTGAGCATAAACCAAAACCATACAAGAACCTGCAGAAATGAAAACCCTGACAGCGTGTTTGGGTAACTTGTGGAGAAACGAAACTGGCATCAGTCTTTTTGTAAGGTTTGATTTTTCAAGTAATCGACAAAGGCAGGGTCTGTATAAGCGTGGGGTGGCAGATCGTCCACCAAGAGTGCAGAGTCGATTTCAGCCAATTCCATTGCGTTTTGATCATTATGGAAATCATAAAGAAGCATCAAGCCCACAGCCAAGCAAATGAGAGGTATGAAAGAAACTAACAAGCTGTACAAGTCATGCGATCTAGAAGAGTAGGGCGATTTGAGGGATCCGTTGGGCTGGATCAACACACTATTTGCATTTTCCAACTCAAACTGATTGATTTTTCGAGAGGCAATGGCACGCGTGCGCGAAGCACGCAATCTCTCGCTGATATCGTGAGGGATTTGTTGATTTGCGTCATCGAGGTAAGACGCAATACGATAGCCAAAAAGTTCGTCCTGAGTGGACGAAGGGTTGTTTAAGTTCATGGTTTAAATCCTTTGGCAATCAACGCTTTGTGCAAAGCCTGAATAGCACGAG
>JBJTXF010000325.1:0-4121 GCA_046082145.1 Limnohabitans sp.
CTGACCGATATCGGTTTTTTGGACCCGCAAGCCCCGAAAAAACTGTTGCCGCGCTTGAATCAACTCTTTAACCGCTCCGGATTGAACGAGGAAGAGGTACATATTCTTCGGGGGATTGCCAAGTCGATGACGCAAGCCGCACAACGAAAAAGTTAGACTCTTTCTATGTTTTCAAGAATTCGCTCAGACATACAAACCATCTTGGACCGTGACCCAGCCGCACGCAGTGGTTTTGAGGTGCTGACTTGCTATCCCGGCTTGCATGCCATGGTGATGCACCGCTGGGCCCACGCTTGCTGGACTGTCGGTCTCAAATGGCTGGGGCGCTTCATCTCCAATGTGTCGCGCTTTTTAACAGGCATCGAAATCCACCCGGCCGCTGTCATTGGCAACGGTGTTTTTTTTGACCATGCCATGGGCGTGGTGGTGGGCGAGACCGCTGAGATTGGCGATGGCTGCACCATTTACCAAGGCGTGACCTTAGGCGGTACCTCGCTTTACAAAGGTACCAAACGCCATCCCACGCTGGGGCGCAATGTGGTGGTGGGTGCAGGTGCCAAAGTACTGGGCGGATTCACCATCGGCGACGGTGCCAAGATCGGCAGCAACGCTGTGGTGACCAAGCCTGTTCCGCCGAACGCCACAGCTGTGGGCAACCCGGCGCGCATCATCGAAGCGCAAACCGATGCCGTGAGAGAACAGGTCGCCTCCAAGATGGGTTTTTCCGCTTACGGCGTGACGCAAAACGACGACCCATTGAGTCAAGCCATTCGAGGTCTGATCGATTACACCGCTGAACAAGACAAACAAATTGCCATGCTGTGGCAGGCTTTGGAAAAACTGTCCAAGAACGCTTTCAATGGCGAAGATTGTGTACCCGCAGACGCTGCAAAAAATGTGCATGCCGACATCGAAAAACTCAACAAGCTGATTGATTGAAGCGGCTTCAAGCCAGACCGATTGATTCCGATACATGTGTCATGGCAGCGTTCATTAAATTGCATCCCCACAGTTTGGTGTTTAACCAATTGGCAAACGGTGAGTACAGCGCCGATTTGTCGTTCACCATTGAGCAATACGGTTTGATGGTGCGCGACTGTTTGGTGAAATTGCAATTGTTCCCACCGAACCAGTTCCATTCCCATTGGTGGATGGTTTGTGAAGACCCGGCGCAACTCCAAGTGCCCGGCTTTGCGGTGTTTTTAAGGTCGTTGGAAAAATATGTGTTTTCCACCTTGCAGTTTTCGCCGCAAGAAGCCTTGATGGACAGTCCCCAGTCAGCCAATTTGCGACTGGTCGGCAGTGGAACCGCCTCTTGTGAAATGTTTTTTGAGAAGATGTACTTTGACATCAACCAAGTGGCTTTTCACATCGAAAAAGCGTGAAGTTTTACGGCTGGGACGGGTAGGTGCGTTGGGCCGTTTTGGGCCGAAATGCTTTGCAAAACGCATCTCGGGTTTGCAAATAGGGGCCGCCAATCAGGTCGATGCAATAAGGCACGGCAGCAAAAATACCCTCCACCAACGTTGCACCTTGGGCGTCTTTCAAACCGCCCAGCGTCTCGGTGATGGATTTGGGCTGACCCGGCAGGTTGATGATCAAGCTATTGCCACGGATCACGGCGACTTGTCTGGACAAAATAGCGGTCGGCACAAAACGTAAGCTGATTTGTCGCATTTGCTCGCCAAATCCGGGCATTTCTTTGTCAGCCACTGCCAGGGTGGCTTCAGGTGTCACGTCACGCACCGCTGGGCCGGTACCGCCTGTGGTCAACACCAGGGCGCAACCGGCTTGCACCAGTTCAATCAATGTTTGGCTGATCAACGCTTGCTCGTCGGGAATCAATCTAGGTTCAAACTCCAAGGGGTTGTGCAACGCTTGCTGCAGCCATTCACGCAATGCAGGCAGACCCTTGTCTTCATAAGTGCCACTGGAAGCGCGGTCACTGATGGACACGATGCCTATGCGAACTGTTTCTAAAGAGGGATCTGCCTTCATGGTGAGTTCACTTTTTGCATATTCAGTTGGTCGCGCACCAGTTTGAAAATGTCCCGGTAAGCGCGACCTTGTCTGGGAAAGGCGCCCTGAGAAATCGCGGATTTGTCAGGTAGACCATCTTTTCGGGCTTGCCGGATCAAGGCGCGCAATTGTTGGCTGTCGGTGTCAGGATGTGCCACAAGCCATTCGGCCAACGCTTGGTCGTCGTTAAGCAAACGGTCGCGCCAATGCTCGCTCATGTGCAGGGCTAATGTTTCTTCGGCACTGCCGTTGTGCTGAACATCCAAAGCGTCGCGAACAGCCTGCACTTGAGTCTCGTCGAGTTGTCGCATGAGTTTGCCCACATATTGCATTTGACGGCGCAGACCTTCGAAATGGGAGATCTTTTTTGCGTCTTTGATGGCTTCGAACAAAAGCTCAGGCACGTGTTGTTGGGCGACAAGCTTTTGCATGGCTTCGCTGCGCAGTTGCAGCAAATCTTCTCCCAGTTTTTGCAATGCCACGCTCTCACGTTTGAGGTCGGTTTTGCTCGCGGTGTCACTGCCTTTGAGCTCGCGTTTGAGCTCAAGATCGAGTTCGCTGCCTTCGGCGACAAAATGGCCTTTGACGTAATAACCTTTGGTGGGTTTGCGTGACATAAGCTGGGGTTAATAGACTGGCAAGTATCATAGCCGTCGATATGAAAACCCAATACACCACCTCGACTTCCCCCGATCAGCCGCTGCCTGGATTCAGCCACAGCCGTGCCCAATTTGAATCCCTGGTTGACAGCGCGATTGACCATGCCAAACACTTGGGGGCCAGCGATGCAGCTGCACAAGCCTCCGAAGGTTGTGGTTTGAGCGTCTCAGTACGCAAAGGCGAGCTAGAAAACGTCGAGCGCAATCGCGACAAATCGTTGGGTATCACCGTGTATGTCGGTCATCGCCGTGGCAATGCCAGCACCTCTGACTTTTCCGAAGCTGCCATCAAACGCACGGTTCAGGCGGCTTTCGATATCGCCCGATTCACTGCCGAAGACCCCATGGCTGGATTGCCTGATGAACATCTGATTGCCCATGAGTCGCGCGATCTGGATTTGTTTCACCCTTGGGCCATCACCAGCGATGAAGCTGCAACGTTGGCACTGCGCTGTGAAGCCGCTGCCTTGCAAACCGACGCGGGCATCACCAACAGTGAAGGCGCTGCGGTGTCGGCCCAGCAAAGCCATTTTTTCAGTGCCCACACGCATGGTTTCAGAGGGGCTTATGCCAGCTCACGCCACAGCTTGTCGGTCGCACCCATTGCGGGATCGGGCGACGACATGCAGCGCGATGCGTGGTACAGCTCTATGCGCCACCCAAATGAATTGGCCGCGCCTGAAGTCGTTGGACGATACGCCGCTGAACGCGCGCTCAGCCGCTTGCACGCACGCAAAATCCGTACCGTCAGTTGTCCTGTGTTGTTCGAGTCACCGCTGGCTGCTGGTTTGTTGGGCGGCTTGGTGCATGCCCTCAGTGGTGGCGCCCTCTATCGCAAAAGCAGTTTTTTGTTGGACTCGTTAGGCAAACAAGTGTTGCCTTCACATATTCAGGTTCACGAAGACCCGTTTGTGTTGCGGGGCAAAGGCAGTTCCCCGTTTGATGACGAAGGGGTTAAAACCCAGCCGCGCGACATCGTCCACAACGGGCAAGTTCAGGGCTATTTCCTCAGCAGTTATTCAGCTCGCAAATTGGGCATGCAAACCACGGGCAACTCGGGAGGCTCTCACAATTTGGTGATGCGTTCTACCCAGACCCGCCGTGAGGATGATCTCAAGGCCATGCTGAAAAAGCTCGGCACGGGTTTGTTTGTGATCGAGCTCATGGGGCAGGGTATCAACTATGTCACTGGCGACTATTCACGGGGTGCCAGTGGCTTTTGGGTGGAGAATGGGGAGATTGCTTACCCGGTTCAAGAAATCACCATTGCCGGCAACATGAAAGACATGCTGTTGGGTTTAGACGCCATCGGCGCAGACACCTACAACTTCGGCGCCAAAACCATCGGTTCGGTCTTGATCAACCGGAGGAAAGTGGCTGGCGCTTGAGCGTATGATGGTTTAACGGTCCAAAACCACCATGGCATTGTCCTGCCAGTGGGCC
>JBJTXF010000326.1:0-4216 GCA_046082145.1 Limnohabitans sp.
GGCAACATCGAAGCCATTCGCCCGATGAAAGACGGCGTGATCGCCGACTTCACCGTCACCGAACAAATGCTCAAGCAGTTCATCAAGATGGTGCATCCGCGTTCATTGCTCAAACCCAGTCCTCGCATCATCATTTGTGTGCCTTGTGGTTCTACCCAAGTTGAGCGACGCGCCATTCGCGAATCTGCGTTGGGTGCTGGTGCATCAGAGGTTTATTTGATTGAAGAGCCCATGGCCGCCGCCATCGGTTCTGGGCTGCCAGTCAGCGATGCCAGTGGCTCCATGGTGGTGGACATTGGCGGCGGTACCACCGAAGTCGGCGTGATTTCTTTGGGCGGCATGGTGTACAAAGGCAGCGTTCGAGTGGGTGGCGACAAGTTTGACGAAGCCATCATCAACTACATCCGACGCAATTACGGCATGTTGCTTGGCGAGCCCACCGCTGAAGCCATCAAAAAACAAATTGGTTCTGCTTTTCCGGGCAGCGAAGTGCGCGAAATGGAAGTCAAGGGTCGCAACCTGTCTGAAGGCGTGCCACGCTCGTTCACCATCTCTTCCAATGAAATTTTGGAAGCCTTGACCGACCCGCTTAACAACATTGTGTCGGCAGTCAAAAATGCGTTGGAACAAACCCCGCCAGAGCTCGGTGCGGACATTGCAGAGCGCGGCATGATGCTGACCGGTGGTGGTGCTTTGTTGCGTGACTTAGACCGGTTGATGGCCGAGGAAACCGGCCTGCCTGTGCTGGTGGCCGAAGACCCGTTGACCTGTGTCGTGCGGGGTTGCGGATTGGCACTGGAGCGCATGGAGCGTCTGGGCTCTATTTTCACCAGCGAATAAATGCCGCTCGGCTCGCTGGATCGCACGCCGCCGCCTTTCTTCAAACAAGGCACGTCTGCCCTCACCAAGCTGGTGTTATTTAGCAGTCTGTCATGCGGTTTGATGTTCGCCGATTTGCATTTCAATATTGTGCAGCCGGCACGGTGGGCTTTGTCTTTGATTGTTTATCCGGTGCAATGGTTAGCACTCAGACCACTGGTTTTGTGGGACCAGGTGGACAATTTGTTTGAAAGCAAACAAGAGGCTTTGAATGCCGTTGAGCAAGCCCAAGCTGCTCTGTTGGCGCAGTCTGTTCGTGCTAGCCAGGTAGAGCAACTCATCCTAGAAAACAAACACTTACGCCAGTTGCTTGAATTGCGTGAGCGGTTTGCGAACAAGGCCATCGCTGCCGAGGTTTTGTACGAGGCCGCAGATCCGTTTGTGCGCAAAATGATTTTGAACAAAGGCGCTACCCATGGCGTGCAAAACAGCTCGCCAGTCATGGATGACCAAGGCATATTAGGGCAGGTCACCCGGGTAGATCCGCTGGTGAGCGAGATCACACTGGTCACTGACCGTGAGCATTCCATTCCTGTGCTCAATACCCGCACGGGTGCGCGTGGTGTAGCGTTTGGGGAGTCTGGCGGTGCCCCATTGCTTGAATTGCGATACATGGCCACCAATGCAGATATTGAAGAAGGTGATGTGCTGACCACCAGCGGTGTTGATGGGGTATATCCGCCGGGCATTCCTGTGGCCAAGGTGATAAAAATTGAAAGACGAGCCGACTCTGTATTTGCACGCATTTTGTGTGAATCACTGGCCAGGGTGCAAGGCGCACGCCATGTCATGGTGTTGGAGCCAGTTCAATTTTCATTGCCCGGCATAGGGGATTTGCCACACGTGCATACACCGCTTGCCAAAGGAGCCAAACCATGATCATGCCGCGTGGTCAGCAGTTGCTCTTGCCAGTCAATCCCTCGTTCATGTTGCTGACCCTGATGCTTGCATTTTTACTAGACATGTTACAGAGCATGTCATGGTTGGGCAATGCCGCTTGGGCACCTGATTGGTTGGCGCTGGTGTTGGTGTTTTGGGCCATCCATCAACCGCTGAAAGTCGGGGTTGGAATAGCGTTTGTGTTGGGCTTGCTCACCGACGCTCACCAGACATCTTTGCTCGGCCAGCATGCACTTACCTACACCTTGCAAGGTTATTTGGCCACCATGATTCACCGACGAATTTTATGGTTTGATGTGCCCTCGCAAGCATTGCAAGTATTGCCCTTATTCATGGCCGCTCAATTGTTAGAGTTATCGGTTCGCATTGCTGCCGGTGGTTTGTTTCCAGGCTGGTCGTTTTTGCTGCCACCTGTGTTGCAAGCCTTGATGTGGCCTGTGGTCACTGTGTTATTGCTTGCGCCACAACGTCGCGCCCCCGACCCAGATAAACACCGTCCTTTATGAGCTTGTTGCGCAACGTTGAATACGACTTACAGCGCTTTAGAGCGCGAGTGATGGTTGCCAGTTTATTGGTGTTGGTGGCATTTGGATTATTGAGTATGCGCTTGATGTATTTGCAGTTATGGCGTTACCAAGAATTGAATGCGCAAGCAGAAAGTAACCGCACCGCGATTGTTCCAATAGTTCCCAACCGGGGTGTCATCATGGACCGCAATGGCATAGTTTTGGCTACCAATTATTCTGCGTACACATTAGAGATCACCCCTTCAAAATTGGTCGAGCCACTTGATGATGTTTTCGCCAAGCTGTCTGAATTCATCGATATCCAAGGACGTGACAAACGTCGGTTTCGCAAACTGCTTGAAGAATCTAAAAGCTTTGAATCGGTTCCGATCCGCACCCGCTTGAGTGATGAAGAAGTGGCCCGATTTGCGGCTCAGCGATACCGATTCCCTGGTGTGGAAATTCGCGCACGTTTGTTTCGCAATTACCCATACAACGAATTGGCAAGCCACGTGATTGGCTATATCGGCCGCATCAACCAAAGTGAAAAAGAAAAACTCGAAGAACAAGATGATGCTGGCAATTACCGCGGCACCGATTACATTGGCAAATTGGGCATAGAACAAAGTTACGAACGCCAATTGCATGGCATCACTGGCGTGCATGAAATGGAAACATCAGCAGGCGGGCATGCCGTTCGCCGCTTGCGCAGCAGTCCAGCCACCCCAGGCAATACGGTGGTGTTGTCCATCGACATCAAATTACAGCAATTGGTCGAGGAGATGTACGGCGACCGCCGAGGAGCCTTGGTGGCCATCGACCCCAGCAACGGAGAGGTATTGGCATTTGTCAGCAAGCCAACGTTTGATCCCAACCTGTTCGTGGAGGGCATCGATGTCAACAATTGGCAAAAGCTCAATGAATCGCCAGACAAACCTTTGCTCAACCGTGCACTCAGAGGCTCGTATCCCCCTGGCTCCACTTACAAGCCTTTTATGTCGCTGGCCTCACTGAACACGGGTCGGCGTACCCCTGAACAATCCATTTATGACCCAGGTTTTTTCATGTTTGGTAGCCACAAATTTCGTGACGACAAAGAAAGCGGGCATGGCACGGTTGATTTGCGCAAGGCGATTGTTCAGTCCTGTGACACTTACTATTATTTATTGGCCCGCGACATGGGCGTGGATTTGATCCACGAGCAAATGGGTTTGTTTGGTTTTGGGCAACTGACTGGCATTGACATACAAGGCGAATCCAGCGGCATCCTGCCCTCGACCGCATGGAAGCAAAAAACGTATAAACGCCCGGAACAAAAGCGCTGGTATTCGGGTGAAACCATTTCACTGGGTATCGGCCAAGGCTACAACAGTTTCACCATGTTGCAGCTGGCACAGGGACTGTCCATCATTGTAAGCAACGGTAACCGCATCAAGCCGCATTTGGTGCGTGAAGTGGTGGACATTGAGACCAAAGAAAAGCAAGCCGTGGTGAAAGAGCCGCCGCAGCGCTTGCCGTTCAAGCTTGAAGACATTGCACTGATCAGGCAAGCCATGGTCGATGTCAATTTAGAAGGTACTTCGGCGGGAAGTTTTGTCGGCGCTGAATATACAAGCGGGGGGAAAACCGGTACAGCCCAAGTGTTCACCATCAAACAAAATGAAAAGTACGATGCCCAAAAAATTGATGAGCGTTTGCGGGACCATGCGCTTTACATCGCTTATGCTCCTGCGGAAGAACCCAAAATCGCCTTGGCCATGGTGGTAGAAAATGCGGGTTTTGGTGCACAGAATGCAGCACCGATTGCCAGGCGGGTGTTTGATTTTCTGCTTCTTGGTTTGTATCCTTCGCTCGAGGACATACAAGCTGTGCGTGTCGGTCAGGCCACTCGGCCGTTAGGAAAGCGACGACCCGTTGCGTCTGTGCCATGG
>JBJTXF010000327.1:0-2782 GCA_046082145.1 Limnohabitans sp.
CGAAATCGCGGAGTTGAGCCGACTCATCGCGCAGTGCGAATCGCGAGTCGAAGCTCGAGTGAAATCCGTTCCCGCGCGTGTGTATCCCGCTGAACTTCCTGTCAGTCAGCGACGCGACGAGATCGCGCGCGCGATTGAAAACAACCGCGTCGTCGTGCTGTGCGGCGAAACCGGTTCGGGCAAAACCACGCAATTGCCCAAACTGGCCTTGGCTTTGGGGCGAGGTGGTTGTAAATCGGTGTCTGACCCCAATTTCTCCAATTTCTCCAACCCCAAACGCCGCCAAATCATCGGCCATACTCAACCTAGGCGTATCGCAGCCACGTCGGTGGCCAAGCGCATAGCTGAGGAATTGAAAACGCCCCTCGGTGAGGTGGTCGGCTACAAAGTGCGTTTTCAGGACAAGCTATCGCGCGATGCTTCGGTCAAGCTGATGACCGACGGTATTTTGTTGGCCGAGACGCAAACCGATCCGCTGTTGTTGGCTTATGACACGCTGATCATTGATGAAGCGCACGAGCGCAGTTTGAATATCGATTTTTTACTGGGTTATTTGCGCCAACTGTTGCCCCGCCGACCGGATTTAAAAATCATCATCACTTCGGCCACCATTGATGCTGACCGTTTCGCGCAGCATTTCGCCAGCAGCAAAGGGCCAGCACCGGTGTTGATGGTGTCGGGGCGTACTTATCCGGTGGAAATGCGTTATCGCCCCTTTGAGGAAAGCCGTGAATACGACATGTGCAGCGCGATGGCGGACGCAGTGGATGAACTTTGGAGCGGTTCGCCGCGCGGCGATATTTTGGTATTCCTGCCCGGCGAACGTGAAATTCGTGAAGCTGCCGAGCATTTGCGTGGTCATATCGCGCACAACGTGCATACGCGCCATGTGGACGTTTTGCCCTTGTTCGCGCGACTCACGCAAGCCGAGCAAGAACGGGTTTTCGAAACAGGTGGTGCGCCGCGAATTGTGCTTGCCACCAACGTGGCAGAAACCTCACTCACGGTACCGGGCATTCGTTTTGTGATCGACAGCGGCTTGGCGCGGGTCAAGCGCTATAGCTACCGCAGCAAAGTTGAGCAATTATTGGTGGAGCCCATCAGTCAGTCGGCTGCAAATCAACGTGCTGGTCGGTGTGGTCGTGTGGCAGATGGTGTGTGCATTCGTTTGTTCGATGAAAAAGATTTCAACGGCAGACCGCGCTTTACCGAGCCTGAAATTTTGCGCAGTTCATTGGCAGGTGTGATTTTGCGCATGATGTCACTGCGCTTGGGTGAAGTGGCTGAATTTCCATTTTTGGAGGCACCACGACCCAAAGCCATAGCTGATGGATTTCAGTTGCTCAATGAGCTCGGCGCTGTGACTGACGATCACACACTGACAGAGGTTGGCAAATCACTGGCCAGGTTGCCGCTGGATCCACGTGTTGCTCGCATGATATTGGCCGCCAAAGAACAGCAAGCCTTGCGCGAGGTATTGATCATTGCGTCTGCGCTCAGCGTGCAAGATGTGCGTGACCGTCCATTGCAAGCCCAAACCCAAGCCGATCAAGCACACGCGAAATTCAAAGACGAGAAAAGCGAATTCAGCGGTTATTTGCGATTATGGGAATGGCTGGAAGCATCGAGAGGTGGCGGCGCAGAGACTGCGCGTCTCTCCAATCGCCAGCATGAAAACCTCTTGCGTCAAAACTTCATCAACATCCGGCGATGGCGCGAATGGCGCGATGTGCATTCCCAACTGTTGACCGTGGTCAATGAACAGCGATGGGCCATGAATGACAAGCCGGCCAGTTACGAGCAATTGCATGTGGCGCTGCTCAGTGGTTTGTTGGGCAATATCGGTTGCAAACAGGACGAAGAAGATGTGTACCTGGGTGCGCGCGGCATCAAGTTTTACCGACACCCTGGTGTGCATTTGAAAAAGAAAACCGGCAGGTGGCTGGTCAGCGCTGAATTAGTGGAAACCACGCGGTTGTTTGGCCGCGGCCTTGCCCAGATTGAGCCCCTGTGGGTTGAGCGGGTAGGCGCGCATTTGCTGAAAAAACAATTACTCGATCCGCATTGGGAACCGCGTCAGGGCGAGGTGGTGGCGTACGAGCGCGCTACCTTGTACGGATTGTTGGTTTACAGCGGGCGCAAAGTGCCGTTTGCGAAAGCCGACCCGGCCCTGGCTAGGCAAATATTCATTCAGCAAGCGCTGGTGGAGGCGCAGTGGCAAACCTCGCTGGGTTTCATGGCGGTCAACAAAAAATTGATGTCGCAAGTGATGGACTTGGAGCACAAGTCACGGCGCCAAGACGTGTTGGTGGACGATGCGATGATTCATGCGTTCTACGAACAAAACCTGCCTGCTGATATCGCCAGTTGCAAAAGCCTTGAGCGTTGGTACAAGGAGGAAACACAACGTCGCCAAGCTGCCGGTGAGCGTATTGAGCCCTTGGTGATGACCCGCGAAACATTGATGCGCCATGAAGCGGTTGGCATCACCGCGCAAGCTTTTCCCAAAATATTGAGGCTCGGCGGCGTGGATTGTGCAGCGGAATATTTGCATGCACCGGGAGACCCCAAGGATGGTGTAACGGTGACCATCCCCTTGTTTGTACTCAACCAAGTCAATGATGAACGGCCGGAGTGGCTGGTGCCTGGGATGTTGAAAGAAAAGATACAAGCCCTGCTCAAAAGTCTGCCACAGCGACCCCGTAGCCGTTTTGTACCGTTGCCCGAAAACGCTGCGCGTTTGGCAGCCGAATTGTCCGCACCTGAGGTGTTTGGCACTGGC
>JBJTXF010000328.1:0-6183 GCA_046082145.1 Limnohabitans sp.
CAAAACCCACTAATCCACCCGAGGCCAAAAAGGCAGTCAAGTAAGTCGTTTGGGAGACGCTTAAACCTAGAATCTCACCGCCAAAAGGTTCCAGCAATATATCTTCCATGGTGAACGCAAGCGTTCCTAAGCCAATCGCCCACAGCCTGCGCACTGCGTTTTCTCCACTGCAAAACAGTTGAAAAGAAGAAACAAAGTCTGGGTCTTCTTCATGCACGCCCGGTGGTCGATCGCGTGACCTGCTTTCTTGTTTCCACAGAGCAATCACATTCAAACAAATGGTCATGACCGCAGCCGCTTGCACGGTTCGTATCAATGTGCCGGGTGTGAAATTTTCAAGCAAATGGCCAAACAACATTGAACTGAAGATGATGCCAATCAATAGCATCACGTACATCAAGCCGACCACCTTGGGTCGGTCTTGGACCGGTGCCAAATCAGTGGCCAAAGCCAAACCCACGGTTTGGGTGGTGTGCAATCCCGCACCCACCAGCAAAAATGCCAACCCAGCACCCAAGTGACCGACCCAGACTGGGGCGTGTGAAGCCTGTCCCAGACCACCCAACACCAACAATGCAAACGGCATGATGGCAAAACCGCCAAACTGCAACAAAGTACCCATCCAAATGTAGGGAACCCGTCGCCACCCCAAATGTGACCGGTGGTGGTCAGGGCGAAAACCAATCAAAGCACGAAATGGGGCAAACAGCAAAGGCAATGACACCATGACCGCCACCAAAGAGGCGGGCACATGCAATTCCACAATCATCACGCGGTTGAGTGTGCCGATCAGCATGGCGAGCGCCATGCCGACAGAAATTTGAAAAAAAGAAAGCCGCAATAACCTGCTAAGCGGTAATGTGTCGGAGGCCACATCTGCAAAAGGCAGAAATTTGGCGCCGATCTTGATCCAGCTTTTGGTGGGTTTAGCGACCGTGGTGTTCATTTGAAAAATGGACCGGAATGCTTTTATCCCGGCCCATTAAAAAAAGAAATTTACTGGATGTCAGGCCGTAGGCGTATTGACAGTCTGAACGACTGCTGCGCTTGCTGCACTTCCATTCAAAAATTTCTTGACCCAAGTGGTGTTGAGGGTCAAAGCCAAGTGAACCGAAAAAGATCCAATGGCCACAGCTGCGAGAAAGATAGGAATGCCGACAGAAGGTTTGACGACTGTCCAGATTTTTCCGTAGATCATGTGGTGCTCCTTTTACTTCAGCCAAGGGGAATAGATGTACGCCAGCAAATGCGCCAACGCTGCAATCATTCCAAAGATTTGAGTCCCTTGGATAAGGTGCCGGTGGATTTCCTCCGACTCGGCTTCTGTCAGGCCAGTTGGCCCTACTTTGTCTGACATGGTGTTATCTCCTTGAAAGATTTTCACGTCCGTGCAAAACCCGCACGAGGGTTACTCATGGCACCCATGGCCACAAATGTTTCAATTCCTTACGGAATTAAAGTGATTTTAGATTGACACTTTAATCTGTCAACCTTTATTTACAGTCACTGATTGTCGTTCGTACCTCACCTATACTTGCTGCAAGTTGTTGCATTCATTGATTTTTTATGACAATTTGGCTTTCATGATGTACCGTGGCAGATTTGCCCCCTCGCCCACTGGTCCACTGCATGCTGGTTCATTGGTGGCTGGATTGGCCAGTTGGTTGGATGCCAAAGCGAACCGAGGTGTCTGGTTGGTGAGGATCGAAGACGTGGATGAACCACGCTGCTCTGTTGATGCCGCACATCTTCAATTGGCACAACTCGCTGCCTGCGGGCTGCGCAGTGACGAGCCGGTGGTGTGGCAATCACAGCGGTCTTGGCTTTACCAAAATGCGTTGGACAAATTGACAGCACTGCAAACGGTATACGCCTGCCAGTGCTCACGCGCAGACATCGCTAAAGCCTGGCTTGCGCAAGGCATCCCCAGTGAACGTCACAAAGACATGCCCTATCTGGGCAGTTGTCGCGGTTTGTCGTTGCCATTTCATGCAGGTATGTCAGTTCGTTTCAAAGTTGATAAAACCGCATTGGCGTGGCGTGACAGACGACTGGGGAATCAAACGCAAAACGTTGCCGCCAGCGTCGGCGACTTTGTGCTTTCTCGCCGTGATGGATTGTGGGCATATCAATTGGCTGTGGTGGTTGACGATGCCACGCAATCGATTACCCATGTCGTTCGAGGAGAAGACTTGGCCGTTAACACACCCAGGCAATGGCTGTTACAAGAAGCGCTTGGCTTGCCCCACCCCATTTACATGCACACCCCCCTGGTGTTGACTGAAGACGGGGAAAAGCTGTCAAAACAAAACGGCGCGCAAGCCTTGGAAGTTGGCTCGCCTGAACAGGCATTGGCCGCCTTGCAATCAGCCGCCAAACATTTGCAACTTCAAACCTCGCATGCTGCTACGTGTGAACAAGCACTGGCCGAATGGGTGGGCCAATGGCGTGACCAATGGGGAATGCGTTCCTGAGCCGTTTTTGCACAGGCACAATCCATCATTGTTTTTTTCGACGTCTTATGAACAGCCAAGCACCCGCACACATTGCGCATCCCAAGACCATCAAAAGCTTTGTCACCCGTGCGGGCAGAACCACGGCCGGGCAATCGAAAGCCTTGACCGAACTCGGGCCGCGATTTGTTTTACCTTTTCAACAAAGTGTTTTTTCAGCCGAACACGCATTTGGGCGGATCGCACCTTTGATTTTGGAAATTGGCTTTGGCATGGGCGACGCCACCGCCCAAATTGCGGTTGTCCGCCCGAATGACAATTTTTTATGCTGCGAGGTGCATGAACCCGGTGTGGGAGCGCTGCTCAAGCGCATGGGCGAAGCTGGCATTGACAACATCCGCATACTTCAACATGACGCGGTAGAAGTGCTGGAGTACATGCTCGCCGCCAACAGTCTGGATGGTGTCCATATTTTTTTTCCCGACCCTTGGCATAAATTGCGTCATCACAAGCGGCGCTTGGTACAAACACCTTTTTTACAACAGCTAGCGCAACGTATTAAGCCGGGTGGTTATGTGCATTGCGCCACCGACTGGGAGCCTTATGCCCACCACATGTTGCAAGTGTTGCGTGCAGAACCGTTATTACGCAACAACAGTGTTCGCGCAGATGGTTTTACAGACCAACCTGACTATCGGCCATTGACCAAATTTGAAAACCGTGGTCGCAAGCTCGGACATGGGGTGTGGGACTTGGTGTTCCACCGCGTTTGACCGGCACACTTTGCCTAGCGCATGTCCAAGTCGGCCCGCCAACTGCCAGTGTCAGACGGGGTGAGTGCGTCTCGCGTCTTTCTGCCAACAGGACATTGGCTGACTGTCCTAGACTTTTTGTGCGAACGGTTTCCCCATGTTGACAAGCTGCAATGGCAAGAACGCATGGCGCAAAACAAAGTGTTGAACAAAGATGGCTGGGCTGTTCAACCAAGCACGCCTTATTTGGCGAACCAAACCATTTTTTATTACCGTCAAGTGGCAAGCGAACCCACGATGGCAACCGAAATTCCGGTGTTGTTTGAAGATGACCATTTGATCGTGGCTGATAAACCGCATTTCGTGCCCGTCACGCCAAGCGGTGCATATTTGCAGAACAGTGTGTTGGTACAACTCAAGCGCCACTGCAACTGCGACACACTGACCCCCCTACACCGGCTCGACCGTGAAACGGCTGGCTTGGTGGTGCTTTGTAAGCAACCTGCTGAGCGCGGTCGCTACCACGCCATGTTCAGACTGCGCCAAGTGAAGAAATGGTATGAGGCCGTGGCACCTTATCAAGAAAACTTGATAACGCCCTTGGTGCACCGAAGCCGTTTGCAGGAGGACGCCCGTTTTTTTCTGTCTCGCGAAGTCGCTGGCGAGCCCAACAGCGAGACACACATCACTCTGCTGTGTCGTATGCAAGACATGGCTTTGTATCAACTCGAACCGGTAACTGGCAGACGCCACCAGTTGCGACTGCATATGTTGTCGCTGGGAATACCTATCGCGGGCGACCAGTTTTATCCAACCGTTAAAAGAGGGCCGCATGAGAGTGATGACTTGGCGTTACCCTTGCAATTGCTGGCCAAGCGCATTTGCTTCACTGACCCGGTGACTGGCCAGATGCGCAACTGGAGCAGTCAACGTCAATTGCAATTGGCGGTGCAACCAACACTGGAATAAACACCCTTTGTCAGATGTTTACAAGCGCTCATTCACCCATGCTTGTACGCTGTCCAAGGCCTTGTCCAAACCAGCGGGTTGGGTACCGCCCGCCATGGACATGTCGGGTTTGCCACCGCCTTTGCCGCCCACTTGTTGGGCCACAAAATTCACCAACTCTCCCGCTTTGACTTTGGAGAGCGTGTCGTTGGTCACGCCTGCGGCCAGTTGCACTTTGTCGCCCTCCACGCTTGCCAACACGACCACGGCGGTCTTGAGCTTGTTTTTCAACTGATCCAAGGTGTCACGCAATGCCTTGGCATCTGCGCCAGGCAATACAGCTGCCAGCAATTTCACACCTTTGACATCAGTGGCTTTTGCAAGCAAGTCGTCCCCTTGCGAAGATGCCAATTTGCTTTTGATCGTGGTTATTTCTTTTTCCAAACCACGCACTTGATCCAGCAATTGCGCCAAGCGCTGATTCAACTCAACAGGCGTGGATTTGAGTGCAGCGCAAGCATGGTTAACGGTGTCCTCCATGGCTTGCACATAGGCCAAAGCATGCTCGCCGGTGACGGCTTCAATGCGACGCACACCGGCGGCCACGCCGCTTTGCGCCACCACTTTGAACAAACCAATGTCTCCGGTGCTGTTCACATGTGTGCCGCCACACAATTCGCGACTACTGCCGATATCCAGCACCCGCACCGTGTCGCCATACTTTTCACCAAACAACATCATGGCACCCGTTTTTTGTGCAGCCTCGATGTCCATCAAGCGCGCATGCGTGGCTTGGTTGGCCAGAATTTCTTGGTTCACGCGTTGCTCGATCTCACGAATTTGAGCATCGGTGACGGGACCGGTGTGGGCAAAGTCAAAACGGGTGCGTTCGTTGTTGACCAAGCTGCCTTTTTGCTGAACATGCGCGCCCAGCACTTCGCGCAAGGCTTTGTGCATCAAATGCGTGGCGGAATGGTTGCGTACTGTGGCCGCTCGCCATGCTGAGTCAACCCTGGCTTGCAAGGTGTCGCCCACTTTGATCACACCTTGTCGCACGCTTCCGTGGTGACCAAACACATCCGCCTTGATTTTCAACGTGTCTTCCACATCAAAACGTGTCGCCTTGCTGGACTCGCCCGCCACCAGCCAACCTTGGTCACCCACTTGACCGCCGCTTTCCGCATAAAACGGTGTGTGGTCCAACACCACGACACCTGTTTGACCAGAATGCATTTCGTTAACCGCCACCCCGTCTACATACAAAGCGGTGACCGTGGCATCGGTTTGCAATTGCTCATAGCCGACAAATTCGTTGCCAGGTCCGGTGTATTCCAACGCCCTGTCCATTTTGAATTTGCCTGCCGCACGGGCTTGGGTTTTTTGCTTTTCCATGGCGAGGTTGAATCCCTCGACATCAACACTGACGCCTCGTTCTCTGCACACATCTTGCGTCAGATCAAGTGGAAAACCGTATGTGTCGTGCAACTTGAACGCCACCTCACCTGGAAGCACTTTAGCGTTGTCGCCTAGCGATGTGTCCAGGATGTGCATGCCTACTTCTAAGGTTTCATAAAACCGCTCTTCTTCGGTTTTCAAAGCATCTGTGATGCTGCTGGCTTGATTCGCTAAATGGGGATAGGCGTCCCCCATGAGCTTGACCAAGTCGGGTACCAGCTTGTGAAAAAACGGTTTTTTCTGTCCCAATTTGTAGCCATGGCGAATCGCTCGACGGATGATGCGCCGCTGCACATAACCACGACCTTCGCTGCCCGGAATGACACCGTCGCTGACCAAAAACGCCGTGGCGCGGATATGGTCGGCGATCACACGCAAAGAACTGTTGTGCAAATCGGTGCACCCGGTTTCGCGGGCGGCTGCGCGAATCAACGCATCGAACAAATCGATTTCGTAATTGCTGTGCACATGTTGCAGGATGGCGGCGAGTCGCTCCAAACCCATACCTGTGTCCACGCAGGGTGCGGGCAACTTCTTCAAGCTGCCATCGGGCTGCATGTCAAACTGCATGAACA
>JBJTXF010000329.1:0-5358 GCA_046082145.1 Limnohabitans sp.
ACCGCTTTGCTATCGCGCCATGTTCGAGAAAAAGGGAAGCGGTTGCTTCCCTTTAAATGTGGAGCGGGAGACGAGTCTCGAACTCGCGACCTCAACCTTGGCAAGGTTGCGCTCTACCAACTGAGCTACTCCCGCAAGAAAAGAGAGTATAGCTTAAAAAGTCATTGCCAAGATCAATGCTTCACCGCAACAGAGGGCACATCGTCCACTTTGGCAGGGGTAGGGACCTCCACTTCATCCTCGGGCAAGGGTGTGGGCAGGTGCTCGAGGGCAATCTCCAAAACTTTATCCAACCAACGCACCGGCACGATTTCAAGATGGGTTTTAACGTTGTCCGGTATTTCCTGCAAATCTTTGACATTTTCTTCTGGGATCAGCACAGTTTTGATACCGCCGCGCAATGCAGCCAGCAATTTTTCTTTCAGCCCACCAATGGCGGTGACTTCGCCACGCAAGGTGATTTCACCAGTCATGGCCACATCACTGCGAACAGGAATGCCAGTCAATGCAGACACAATGGCCAAGGTCATGGCGGCACCTGCACTGGGCCCATCCTTGGGGGTTGCGCCGTCAGGCACGTGAATGTGAATATCTTTCTTTTCAAACTCAGCAGGTTTGATGCCCAAAGACAAGGCCCTGCTGCGAACAACTGTGCGCGCAGCTTCGACCGACTCTTTCATCACATCACCCAGTGAACCGGTGCGCGTGATGTTGCCCTTGCCAGGCATGGTGGCCGCTTCGATGGTGAGCAAATCGCCGCCCACTTCTGTCCATGCCAAACCCACCACCTGCCCCACCTGGTTTTGCTGTTCAGCGCGGCCATAGGTGAATTTGCGAACGCTCAAGAAATCGTTCAGGTTTTCGGCATTGACTAAAACTTTGGGTGTGAGAGATTTCAGCAGCAAAGCTTTGACCACTTTGCGACAAATTTTGGAGATTTCCCTCTCCAACGAGCGTACACCGGCTTCACGTGTGTAATACCGCACGATGTCGCGCACAGCAAATTCATCAATTTCTAACTCTTCTTCCTTGATCCCATTATTTTTCAATTGCTTTGGTATCAGGTAGCGTAAAGCGATATTGATTTTTTCGTCCTCGGTGTAACCCGACAAGCGGATGACTTCCATGCGGTCCAACAGCGCAGGTGGAATGTTCATGGAGTTGGATGTGGCAACAAACATCACGTCACTCAAATCAAAATCGACCTCGACGTAATGGTCGTTGAAGGTGTTGTTTTGCTCAGGGTCCAGCACTTCGAGGAGTGCGCTGGAGGGGTCACCGCGGAAATCCGAACCCAATTTGTCTATTTCATCCAGCAAAAACAATGGGTTGCGCGTATTGACTTTGGTCAGGTTTTGCATGACCTTGCCGGGCAATGCGCCGATGTAAGTTCTGCGGTGACCGCGAATCTCCGCTTCGTCGCGCATACCGCCCAAAGCCATACGCACATACTTGCGACCCGTGGCTTTGGCAATCGATTGACCGAGAGAGGTCTTACCTACGCCCGGTGGCCCCACCAAACACAAAATAGGTGCCTTGACTTTGTCTACGCGCTGCTGAACCGCCAAATATTCCAGGATACGGTCTTTGACTTTTTCCAAGCCGAAATGGTCTTCATTCAGCACCGTTTCAGCATTCATCAGATCGTGTTTGATTTTGGTTTTTTTGCTCCAGGGCAAATTGACCATCACATCGATGTAATTGCGCACCACCGTGGCTTCAGCCGACATGGGCGACATCAATTTCAGTTTTTTCAATTCTGCTTCGGCTTTTTTTCTTGCCTCCAAAGGCATGCGAGCGGCTTTGATCTTTTTTTCGATCTCTTCTATGTCTGCGCCTTCTTCGCCTTCACCAAGTTCTTTTTGAATGGCTTTGACCTGCTCGTTCAAGTAAAAATCGCGCTGGTTTTTCTCCATCTGTCGCTTCACACGACCGCGAATGCGCTTATCGACATTCAAAATATCGACTTCGCGCTCGAGTTGGGTGAACAGGTTTTCCAGGCGCGCTTTGACTTCTGGTAAATCCAACACCGCTTGTTTGTTTTCCAACTTCAGGGGCAAATGCGCCGCAATGGTGTCGGCCAAACGACCTGGGTCATCGATACTGGCGATGGACGTCAAAATTTCAGGCGGTATTTTTTTGTTCAACTTGACGTACTGGTCAAACTGTTGCATGACCGCGCGGCGCAAAGCCTCTACTTCGGTGTCAGTTTCGGTAGAAGCAGGCAAATTGACTGGGGTCAGGTTACACACAAAATGCAGTGGGCCGTCCTCGATGTGATTGACCTGTGCCCGCTGCTGGCCTTCGACCAACACCTTGACCGTGCCGTCGGGCAATTTAAGCATTTGCAAGATGGTGGAGACGCAGCCCACTTCAAACATATCGCTGACAGCAGGCTCGTCTTTGGCAGCGGTTTTTTGAGCCACCAACATGATGCTGCGGTCGGCGCTCATGGCAGTTTCAAGCGCTTTGATGCTTTTGGGCCGACCCACAAACAGCGGGATGACCATGTGTGGAAACACCACCACATCGCGCAGAGGCAACATGGGCAGATCGATGGGCTCGGAGGGCAAATGGGTTTGTCCGGACATGGTCAAACTTCCAATCAAAAAAAGGGCTGGCAAAGTACCAGCCCGTTGGGGAGGGAATCAGGCCTTTTTGGCGGCCTCTCGGTACACCAGCAGCGGGGGTTTGTTTTCTTCAACAGTGGTTTCTTCGACCACCACTTTTTCCACATTGCTGCTGTTGGGCAGTTCATACATTGTGTCGATCAGCGATTGTTCAATGATGGAACGCAAACCACGTGCACCTGTTTTCCTATCCAAGGCTTTTTTGGCGATGGCTTTGAGCGCGGAAGGACGAATTTCCAGTTCCACGCCTTCCATGGCAAACAGTTTGCCGTACTGCTTGACCAATGCATTTTTGGGTTCGGTCAGGATTTGAACCAGCGCATCTTCGGTCAATTCGCTGAGCGTGGTGACCACAGGCAGACGGCCCACCAACTCGGGAATCAGGCCGAATTTGATCAAGTCTTCCGGCTCTACTCGGCCGAACATTTCGGTGAGGCTGCGTTCTTTTTTGGTTTTAACGACGGCACTGAAACCAATGCCGGAGCGCTCTGTGCGGTTTTCGATGACTTTTTCAAGCCCTGCAAACGCGCCGCCGCAGATGAACAAAATGTTGGTGGTGTCCACTTGCAGAAAATCTTGGTTCGGGTGCTTGCGTCCACCTTGAGGCGGCACGCTGGCCATGGTGCCTTCGATCAATTTGAGCAGGGCTTGCTGCACGCCTTCGCCCGATACATCCCGGGTGATGGAGGGGTTGTCAGATTTGCGGGAAATCTTGTCAATCTCATCGATGTAAACAATGCCGCGCTGCGCCCGTTCCACGTCGTAATTGCAGTTTTGCAGCAATTTTTGAATGATGTTCTCTACGTCTTCGCCCACATAGCCGGCCTCGGTCAATGTGGTGGCGTCGGCCATGACAAAAGGTACGTTCAACATCCGCGCCAGTGTTTGCGCCAACAACGTTTTGCCAGAACCGGTGGGCCCAATGAGCAAAATGTTGCTTTTGGACAATTCCACATCGTCTTTTTTGGCATCTTGCTTATGGGCAAGTCGTTTGTAATGGTTGTAAACCGCGACTGACAAGGCACGCTTGGCTGGCTCTTGCCCGATGACGTAGTGGTCTAGATTGCTTTTGATTTCGATGGGGGTGGGAAGGTCGCCCTTGCCTTCGCGCACCGTGCTGGCTGGCAACTCATCCCGGATGATGTCATTGCACAAATCTATGCATTCATCGCAAATAAAGACCGAGGGACCGGCGATCAGTTTTTTGACTTCATGCTGGCTTTTGCCGCAAAAAGAGCAGTAGAGCGTTTTTTCGCCAGAGGATGGTTTTTTATCGGCCATTCATTGCTTACCTGATGAGGATGGTCGAATGATACTCAAATCTGCCCGGGCGTCGCCCGAATGCGCGGAGAGAGATTGGAGTTGGAAACGCTGGCTCAAGGGCGCTTGGCGATCACATCATCAACCAGGCCATAAGCCTTGGCCTCTTCGGCGGTCAGGTAATAGTCACGCTCGGTGTCTTGCTCGATACGCGACAAAGGCTGTCCAGTGGCTTCTGCGAGCATTTGGTTCAAACGTTCGCGTGTTTTAAGGATTTCGCGGGCCGCGATTTCAATTTCGGTGGCCTGGCCTTGCGTGCCGCCCAGGGGTTGGTGAAGCATGACCTTTGAATTGGGCAAACTGAAGCGTTTGCCTTTGGCGCCAGCGGCCAGCAGGAATGCCCCCATGCTGGCTGCCATGCCGGTGCAAAGCGTGGAGACTTGAGGCTTGATGAAGTTCATGGTGTCAAAAATGGCCATGCCCGCGCTGACCGAGCCACCTGGAGAGTTGATATAGAGCGAAATATCTTTGTCGGGGTTTTCGCTCTCCAGGAACAACAACTGGGCGACCACCAAATTGGCCGTGTGGTCATTGACAGGACCAACCAAGAAAATGACGCGTTCTCGCAATAGGCGGGAGTAAATGTCATAGGCGCGCTCCCCCCGGCCGCTTTGCTCGATCACCACCGGAACCATGCCCAGGGATTGAATGTCTAATGCGCTCATGAAATGCTCCCGTTCAGGCTTCAGGCCTGGCTCATCAATTCGTCAAAACTCACTTCTTTGACCTTGGGTTTGACCAAGGACAAAACATAGTTGGTGACATTGTTCTCAATCACAATGGCTTCAACCTCTGCCATACGGCGGTTGTCGCTGTAGTACCAACGAATTACCTCGGCTGGCTTTTCATAGCTGGCAGCGAGTTCTTCCACGTGCGCTTTGATTTGGTCTGGCGTGGCTTGCAGGTTGTGCATGCGAACGACTTCTGACACCACCAAGCCCATGCGCACGCGACGCTCGGCTTGCGGGCGGAAAACTTCTTCGGGAATGGGTGCTTTGTCGGCGTCTTTGATGCCACGTTGCTTTAGTTCTTCACGGGCGCCTTGCGCCATGCGGTCGAGTTCGGACTGGACGATGGAGTTGGGCAAATCAAGCTCGGCCTGGGCCACCAAGGCATCTAAAGCAGCTTGTTTGTTGCGGCCTAGCAAACGGTATTTGACTTCTCGCTCCAGGTTTTTGCGAATGTCTGCGCGCAGGGCTTCGACGGTGGCATCCGCCACGCCCAGCGACTTGGCCAGTTCATTGGTGACTTCAGGCAAATGCGTGGCTTCCAGCTTTTTCAATGTCACCATGAAGTCAGCGGTTTTGCCAGCGACGTCGCGGCCTTGGTAATCCTCGGGGAAGCTCAAGGGGAAGGTTTTGCTTTCGCCAACTTTCATGCCGACAACAGCTTCTTCGAATTCCTTGAG
>JBJTXF010000330.1:0-4818 GCA_046082145.1 Limnohabitans sp.
AACCGTTCTACCAGATCGGTTTGTTGCGCCAAATTTTCACAAATACCCGCAGCCCAATTCGCCCATTCAGCCATATTCGGCGGGGTGAGTTCGGGCAATGCCTGGGGAGTGTCGCTGTTCCACGCCCAATGCGCTTGCGCCACTACCGCAGGCGCTTGCGTGCGCTCCAAAAACGCATGCAATTTCGGCACATGTGCGCCATCGTGTTGCGGGTAAATCTGCCAAAGAAAGGGTTTGCCTGCGTGCATCGCGCGAACCAAGGAGTCCTCGCCACGCACCAGATTCAAGTCCATCGAGGATAAAAACACGTCGTATTCATCCTGTGGCATGTGTGCCAAATAGTTGACGCTGAGCAATTTATCAGTGTCTTTGGGTAACGTTTGCCATGCCAGTTGCACAGCTCGGGTGGCGCGGCCTGCGGTCACGTACAACTCAACCTTGGCCTGAAGTTGAGCCAGCTCCGACAACCATAACGCCATGCCAGCGGGTTCATAGCAAAACACGCTGATGCGCAATCTGTTGCTCACAGAGACAGCAGACCTTCGCTGAAGTGAGTTCAGCTTGGGCCCTGCGAGCAGCCCGCCGGTTTGTTCATCTATGCCAGGGTAAAAAAACCATTTGGTCAAACCCTTGGCCGGTCCGATGAGGATGGGAGAAGGCAGGCCGTGGTTTTGACTGGCATACCTTTGCGCGCTGAAATATTCCAGATTCACCCAGACCGGTGCCCGAACCGCCGCAGCCATGGCGGCTTGCCAATGGCTGGGCAACTCGCAACCAAATACTTCAATCACCACCTGCGGCAATTGTTCAACCGGCACTTCGTCGTGCGCAAGCGGCCAGGGTTTTATCGTCACCTTCGGGTTGCCATCGGGTGCCATCCAAGACAGCGCGCTGGCGTCATCGACAAACAAGTCGACACGTTGGCCGCAAGCGGCCAATTGCGTGGCCAGGCGCCAAGCAAAACCAATATCGCCATGGTTATCGATGACACGACAAAACACGGCCCAGTTTTCCTTATGGATTTCCCTTGTCACCGTGTTGCTTCCCTTGTCTTTTTGAAATTAGGTTCATAGGATGTCGCAGGACTTCTCATTTCGGCTGGCCTGCCATTCAATCAAGGAACATTTCATGACTGTGGCATTTGCATTCGAGGGCAAGCTTAAATCCGATGCAGATGCGATCTTAAAAGCTGCCACCGAATCAGGCGATGTGCCGGGCGTGGTGGCCATGGCCACCAACCGCAATGGCACGATTTACGAAGGTGCGTTTGGCACCCGCCAAGCGGGCGCGGACAACCCCATGACTGCCGACACGGTGGTGTGGATTGCTTCCATGACCAAAGCGCTCACTGGCGCTGCTGCCATGCTTTGAGTTTTTCTTATCTCGTACTGACCATATCCAATATCCTCGAAGATTGCGAGAAGTCTGCATTTATCGGGCATACCCTATGAAATCTCCGATGGTTAAATGATAGAATGCGCTGGTTAGCGAAAACAAAAAAGAGCTCTCTTGATGGAATAAAGCTCATCCTAGGAGAATTGCGGATGGTCAATCACGCCTCGGTTGAAAATGGTAGTCACCCCATGGACGCCATCTTGGTCAGGCCATTACGTTTTGATGCCCATCGCGTTAATGATGAACATATTTTGTGGAGCAGGTCCAGTCCCGAATTCGCGATGTTTTCAAATGCCCTAGGCATTCATGTCCCATGGTTTGAAAGATTTCTTGTGGCAGTTATGCGTCAGTCGCGCGAGCGAGTAGACAGTGAGCGGTTGCGCTCGGATATGAAGGGCATCATCGGGCAAGAGGCTAACCACGCATACGCATTTGAAGAATGGAATAACCGGCTGATCCGTCGCTACCCAAAGTTGCAAAGTCTCAGTGAAAAAGCCAAACAAGACTTTGCAGAAATGCAAATAAAAAGAACCGATCAATTCAAGGTTGGTTTTGTAGCAGGTTACGAGACATTCACCTTTCTTGCAGGTTTAATTATTCTTGACCGCTACCATGAGCTAATGGGCGAAGCTGATCCCACTATCAGAGCGCTGTGGGTTTGGCATCAAGTTGAGGAGGTTGAGCACGGTTCTGTGGCGTTTGATGTCTATCAGAATTTGTACGGCGAAAAAGAGTGGTACCGAAAAGCCATGATCTTGCTGGCAGCTCTTCACATCATCAGTGAAACATTCAAAGCCTATCATCTGATGATCAAGGGTGAGGGCTGGTATCGAAGTCCACGGCGTACATTTTCAGCCCTTGGATTTTTTGCAAGCTTCGCCATAGATTTGTTTCGATCATCCTTACCAGTATTCGGGCGTCGTTACCACCCACGCGTCCACCCGAGATGCAATAACGATCAGAATCAAATCGCTGTTGCCTGGCGGGCCTGGACTTTGGCTGGAGGCGATCCCACTCATCTTGAAACTTCCAGTGTCAACGACTGGAGCGTCAGCCCAATGTCTAAATAACCAAAAAAGGATGAAAAATGAATCACGAAGAGGCATCAGGGCATAGCCTGACAAACAGAACCTTTGGTCACGGTCTCTGCGTGTTGTTTATTGGTTTGGTAGCAGGACTGCCTTTGGCTTTTTCCCTGCTTCAAGCGGTCACGCTGTGGCCCCTGCCTGTATGGAATATTCAAATAGCGGGTTCGCCAAGAGGTTGGGCCTCGGCACATGTCGGAGGAATTTTGAATGGTGTCATGATCTGCGTCAGTGCTTTGATAGCCAGCCGCCTAGCGGTAAATGGTCGGGCGCTCAATTGGGTGTGCTATGGAATGATTGCAACAGGTTGGTGTAATACTATTTTTTATTGGGCTGGCAATTTGGCTTCTAATCGCGGTCTTTCAGTCGGAGACACACCTTTCGGGCAAGGCGACTTCTGGGGCGCTGTCGCTTACCTATTTGGTGGTGTAGGAATGGTTTTCACCATGATCGCCGTGGCTATTTTGGCCGTCGCAGCTTTCGAGAAAGCTAAATTAAATCAGGTGCATTGATCTTTTGAAGATTGGGTACGACTTCTTTTCGAGCGCTCTTTTTTTTATGCAACAACAGCTTACATGGAAGTCCTGCAAAGTCTAAATCGCCATGGTTATCGGTAAACCGATAAAAAAACAGCCAAGAGTTTGGTGTCATGAGGGTTGGTGGGGTTGAGTGGCATGGGTATGTTGAGCGTCTACACTTTGCATTTATGCCAAAAATTCCAAGGAGACACCCATGCCCAAGGCTTACCTGATCAGCACTTACCAAGAGATTCACAACCCTGAGGCATTGGCTGCCTATGCCAAATTGGCGTTGCCAGCATTGACTGCTGCAGGGGCTACTTTTTTGGCGCGAGGCATGCCTGCCAAAGTCAAAGAAGATGGAAAAATGCAGCGCACTGTGTTGATTGAATTTGAAAGTTTGCAAGCGGCTTTGGATGCTTACGACAGCCCCGCTTACAAAGAGGCCATGCGTGAACTCGGCGATAACGCTGTGGTTCGTGACATTCGCATCATTGAAGGGGTGTGAGCGATGACACAACTGAGTCAACGTGCTTTGGGCCTAGGCACTGAAAATGCATTTGTGGTGTTGGCCGAGGTCAACAAATTGATTCGCGAAGGACGCGACATCATTTCGTTTTGTATCGGGCAACCCGATTTCCCCACACCATCACACATTCAACAAGCGGGTATTGAAGCCATCAAAGGTGGCAAGCACGGTTACACACCCTCTGCAGGTATTCCTGAATTGCGCCAAGCCGCCGCCGATTACTTTGCCCGCACACGTGGCATCAAGGTGGATGCCGATGACGTGGTGGTCGGGGCGGGCGCCAAGCCATTCATTGGTTACACCATTCAGTCAGTGACCGATTTCGGTGCAGGTGATGAAGTCATTTACCCGGTGCCGGGTTTCCCGATCTATGAATCGCAAATCAAAGCCAATGGCGCCGTGGGTGTGCCGATTTATTTGCGCGAAGACCGCAATTTCAGTTTTGACCCCAAAGAGCTGGCCGCCAAAATCACGCCGCGCACCAAGTTGCTGATTTTGAATTCGCCGCAAAACCCCACCGGCGGGATTTTGACCCGTGAAGATTTGAAAGCCATTGCTGACATTCTTCATCAACACCCACAGGTATGGGTGTTTGCCGACGAGATTTATGGGCAGTTGGTCTATGACGGTGAGTTCCACTCCATTGCCGCCATGCCAGGCATGCAGGAACGCACCATTTTGTCGGACGGTTGCTCCAAAACCTGGGCCATGACCGGTTGGCGACTGGGCTTTTGTGCCAACAAAAAACTCGCGCCTTACTTCACCAACTGGATCACCAACACCGAATCGTGTGCATCGCACATCACCCAATGGGCCGGTGTGCAGGCTTTGAATGGGCCACAAGACGACGCGCGCCATATGCGCGATATGTTTTTGAGCAGACGAGATTTGATTGTGGGACTGCTGAATGGGTTGCCAGGCGTCACCTGCAAAACACCAGGCGGTGCGTTTTATGCATGGCCGAATGTGACCGAAGCTTGTCGCATGACCGGTTGCGCAGATTCAGAAGCTTTTCGCAAACGATTGTTGTTGGAAGCGGGCGTGGCGGTGTTGGCCGATATCCATTTCGGTCCACGTGTGGATGGCGACGGCCAACACATACGCTTCAGTTACGCCGCTTCTGATGACGCCATCAAGGCCGGATTGAAACGCATGGCGGAGTTCATTCATGAAAATAGTCAGTAGCAGGACACGGTATGTTCACGCCTGTGTGACAGGCTCCACGAACGTGAGTTAACCTTTGATGATGCAAAACAGACCTCCTGATCAGTTCATCACTGTCAACCAGCAC
>JBJTXF010000331.1:0-4759 GCA_046082145.1 Limnohabitans sp.
CTTTACTGCGTTCACTCGTTGGTATCCCCTTGATGGTGAACATCAGCTCTGACCCTGGCCATAATCCACGCATGAACAGCCCCAACGTCGACCCAGCCGAACTGGCGAAATTCTCCGAACTGGCCCACCGATGGTGGGATGTCAACAGTGAGTTCAGGCCACTGCACCAAATCAATCCATTGCGTTTGGATTGGATCAACGCATTGGCATGGCTGAAAGACAAACAAGTCCTTGACGTGGGCTGCGGCGGCGGCATCTTGTCTGATGCCATGGCCAGGGCCGGCGCGAATGTGACGGGCATCGATCTCGCCGGCAAGTCTTTAAAAGTCGCCCAACTGCATGCCTTGGAAACCCAAACACCGCGCATTCAATATCAAGAAATCAGCGCGGAACAGATGGCCGAGCAACATCCCGCCCAGTTTGATGTGGTGACTTGCATGGAAATGTTGGAGCATGTGCCCGACCCCGCATCCACCGTGAAAGCTTGTGCCAACTTGGTCAAACCTGGAGGCTGGGTGTTTTTCTCCACCATCAATCGCAATCCAAAGTCTTTTTTGTTTGCCATTTTGGGTGCTGAGTACGTGCTCAATTTGTTGCCCAAGGGCACACATGAATACGCCAAGTTCATCCGCCCCTCAGAATTGGCCGCTCATTGCCGCGCTGCCGGCTTGGCACTACAGGCCACCAAGGGTTTGCAGTACAACCCGATCACGCAGCGTTATTGGCTCAACGCCGACACCAGCGTCAATTACATGATCGGCACCCAGCGAACGCCGTCAGCGAAAAAAGGATGACCGTGAAAGCCAAGCCCAAAGCCATATTGTTTGATTTGGACGGCACGCTGATCGACAGCGCACCCGATTTGGGTGCGGCTGCCGACAAGATGCGCACAGACCGTGGTTTGTCTTCTTTGGCGTACGAGTTGTATCGCCCCATGGCGGGTTCGGGCGCTCGGGGCATGTTGAGCGTGGCGTTTGGCATGACCGAATCGCATCTTGAGTATGAAAATTACAAGAACGAATTTTTGGACAACTACCAGCAGGCGATGACCGTCAAAACCACGGTGTTTGAAGGCGTCGACGATTTGTTGCTGACCTTGCAGCAAAGCGGCTTGTTGTGGGGCGTGGTGACCAACAAGCACCAGCGATTCACCCTTCCATTGAGCCGACAAATGGCGCTGTTCAAAACAGCTGGCGCGGTGGTCAGTGGCGACACCACGCCGCATGCCAAACCGCACCCTGCGCCGTTGTGGGAGGCTGCCCGTCAACTAGGGCTTGAGCCAGCGCACTGTTGGTATGTGGGCGACGACGAGCGCGACATCGTGGCGGGCAAGGCCGCGGGCATGGTGACCGTGGCCGCCCACTATGGCTATTTGGGCGCTGAGGCCGAGGTGTTGCGCTGGGGCGCCGATTTCATCATTCACCACCCCCTGGAACTGGTGAATTGTTTGGCACAGGCGTAAAATTTCGATTCTTGGGGCTGCATTGGTTTCGACATGGGTTCGGACGCGGCGCAGGGCATGTCGAGGTTCTGTCACCTCGTTAATCCGCAGAAAAAAACTAACTGCAAACGACGAACGTTTCGCACTCGCGGCTTAAACCCGCGAGCCTTGCAACAGTTGGCCGATAGGCTGGGCAAGGGTGGTCGCAAGACTGTCCAGGCTGCAAGGTAATTCATATGGGCTGGCTCCACACCGGGTACCTTGGTGTGGTGCGAGAAAGTAGGGTGCTGGTCGGGTGTGCAGCGTGTCGCTGCGCGGCACATCGGATGAGACAAAAAAACAGACGACTACACATGTAGAACTGTCCGAAAAAGGCTTGTGGACGCGGGTTCAAATCCCGCCAGCTCCACCACATGCAAATCCCCAACTCGTCTGAGTTGGGGATTTTTTCTTCGGTTTGACGAATCGGGTGGTGATTCTCGAAACACGAAAAGACTGGATGGCCGAGTTTGCATTTCAGAGCAAACCGTCATCTTTCAATGCCAAAATGTTCGGCATGAAACATCACATTCACAAAGCTGTCTTTCCCATCGCCGGTTTGGGCTCACGTTTTCTGCCCGCTACCAAGGCCTCGGCCAAAGAGATGTTGCCGGTGGTGGACAAGCCGCTGATTCAATACGCGGTGGAGGAGGCTTATGAGGCGGGTATTCGTCACATGGTGTTTGTCACGGGGCGGACCAAGCGCAGTGTCGAGGACCATTTCGACACGGCGTATGAGTTGGAAAACGAACTCGAGCAAGCCGGCAAGACCGAGTTGCTGAAAATAGCCCGCAGTATTTCGCCCGATGACATGGTGTGCAGTTATGTGCGTCAGCCCCGCGCTTTGGGTTTGGGACATGCAGTGTTGTGCGCCGAGCATTTGGTCGGGCGTGAGCCTTTTGCCGTGTTGCTGGCCGATGATTTGATGGTGGGTCAACCGTCCATCACCGCGCAAATGACGCATCAATTCGAAGAGCACCAGACCAGTTTGTTGGCGGTGCAAGATGTGCCTTTGGACCAAACCTATCGCTACGGTATCGTCAGTGGCAACGCTATAGATGCCCAATTGACCCAACTCTCAGGCATTGTCGAAAAGCCTGCGCCCGCCGATGCGCCCAGCACCTTGGCCGTGGCGGGTCGTTATGTGTTGACCCCGCGCATATTTGAAGAGCTGAAAACCACCCCGAAAGGCGCAGGCGGTGAAATTCAATTGACCGATGCCATTGCGCAATTGCTGAACAAAGAAAAGGTGTTTGCTTACCGCTACCAAGGCACCCGTTATGACTGTGGCAGCAAGCTGGGCTTTTTACAAGCCACTGTGGATTTGGGTGAACAGCATCCGCAAGTCGGCGAGGCATTTGCCGCATGGCTGGCGCAGCGTCCATCCTGAGTAAGCGACCCGCAAGATAGCGGGTTAAATCAGTCCCCTACACGACCGATCACAGCCTTGGTTTGTGGTTAACCCTATGCGCTTCAGTGTTATAAATCTCCACATTCATGGGATTTATATGCCGTTCAAGTTGTCAGTGCGAGTCAGTTGCTGGTTTGGCGTGTTATTTGCTGTTTTTCTCAGCCCCTGGGCTAACGCGGGCATGTTGGTCAAAGCCGAAATCGACCGTTTGTTCGAACAGCAGTACTTGGTAGGTGACATACAGCCGAATTTGCCTGTCTGGCCGTTGTTTGAAAAGCCCACCGACAAACCAGACGCCAAGCCCGTGCTCAAAGCCTATGTGTTTGAGACGGTGGATTTTGAGCCGGTACGAGGCTATGGCGGCAAGCCCATCAATGTCATGGTGGTGATGGATCCAGCGGGCAATTACCTGGCCTCCAAATTGTTGGACCACAAAGAGCCGCTGTTTCGTTCTGAAGCTGGTATCGCCAAGCTGAGCCGGTTCACCGAGCAATACGCGGGTCTGTCCACGCAGCACAACATTCAAATTTTTGCGCACACTGCGACACCTCGCAGAGATGCGAATTACGCAGCGTTATTTGGTGTGCAAGCGGGAACGGTGACGGCCAAAGCTATCGATAAAACCATTGTGCTGTCCGCCGCTTCGGTGGCCATGGCGCATGCAGAGGCACAAGCTATGGGCATGATCGCGGGCGCAGGCGCCAGCGGTACCCAACAGAAACCGGTGAATGAAAGTTATTCGCCTTTGACCTGGGACACGTTGTTGTCGCGTGGCATGGTCAGCGAACAAGAGTTCACACGCGCTCAGATTGAAAAGCCATTTGCAGGAACAAAGTCAGCGGGTTCAGACAAATTGGCCGCAGAAAATCCTGACGAAATTGCTTTGAAGTTGCATGTCGCTTTGGTCAGTGTGCCCGCCATTGGTCGCAATTTGTTGGACAACGATGGGTGGCGCTTACTCGCCACCAACCGACGCCAAGCGCAAGCGCTTTTGGTGACCGAATCTGGGCCGATGTCACGCATGAATTACGAAAGTCAGCGCATTCAAGAGGACCTGCCCTTCGAGGTTCGGCAAAACGGCCAAACGCTGAAACTTCGCGTCATGTCATATGACAAAGTGTTGCGTGTGCCTGGTTATCCTGAAACCACGCGAGCATATTTTTTGGTGGTTGATAGCGCTACCTCTTTGGACCCTGGCTCTGCATTTGAATTGGATCTGAAATGGGGTCGACGTTTTGGCAGTTTTCCTAACCAAGTGGTGAATGTGAGTTTTCCCTTGAATTACAACTACCACGGTTGGCGTGCGGCCTGGTATGGGCTGTTAGATACCGATATTGCTGAATGGGAATGGTTCAATGCGTGGCAGTCACGCAGCGTGGAAATTGGGGTGTTGCTTGTGGCTTTAGTGGTATTGACCCTAGGTTTGGTGATGCAAAAACGCATGAGTTCGGGCAGTCGGCAGTTGAAATGGTTGCGCAGTGCCTATTTGGTGTTCACCTTGGGGTTCATCGGTTGGTATGCGCAAGGCCAGTTGACCATCGTCAACATCACCGCTGCGTTGGATGAATTGCGCCACGGTGGGGACTTGCTGTTTTTCATGAACGATCCAATGACGGTGATTTTGTGGTTGTTTGTGGCGGGATCACTGCTTGTTTGGGGGCGGGGAACTTTTTGTGGTTGGTTATGTCCGTTTGGTGCAATGCAAGAACTCATCAGCATGGTGACCCAAGCAGTGGGTTTGCGTCATCGCCGTTTGAAAACTGTGTTGGACAAAAAGCTCAAGATGATCAAGTATGCGGTGTTGGTGGTGATTTTGGGAGGCGTGTGGTTTTCACCTTCGTTTGCCGAAGTGGCGGCAGAGGTCGAAC
>JBJTXF010000332.1:0-2091 GCA_046082145.1 Limnohabitans sp.
TCCAAATGCAATTGGCTGAATTTGGTGGCCGCCCCAAAACACACAGGCAACACACCGCTGGCCAAGGGATCTAAGGTGCCGGTGTGACCAGCTTTTTCCGCGCGCAACAACCACTTGGCTTTTTGCAAGGCCTGGTTGCTGGAGATACCCAGCGGTTTGTCAAGCAACAACACCCCATGCACGGGACGCCGTTGCACCCGTGTGCGTGGCGAGTTCATGGTCAATCGGTTTCTTTGGCGCGTGATGCCACGGCACGCGCAATCAGCGCATTCATGTCTGCGGCACGTTCAGGAGTGCGGTCGTATTGAAAATGTAATGTGGGCACGGTGTGAATGTGCAATCGCTTGAATAAACCGTTGCGCAAAAAACCGGCGGCCTGGTTCAAACCTTCGGCACAGGTTTCAGGGTCACCCACCAACACACTGAAAAACACCTTGGCATGGGCATAGTCGGGCGTGACTTCGACCGACTGTATCGTCACCATCCCCAGGCGCGGGTCTTTGAGATCGCGAATCAACTCGGCCAGATCGCGTTGTATCTGGTCGGCGACGCGAAATCCGCGATGGGGAGTGGACGACTTTTTGGCTGGCATGCGGGGGTTTAAATGGTTCGGGCGATTTCCTTGATTTCAAAGAACTCGAGTTGGTCGCCTTCTTGAATGTCGTTGTAGCCCTTGACGTTCAAACCGCATTCAAAGCCTTCTTTGACCTCACGCACATCGTCTTTGAAACGCTTGAGACTTTCGAGTTCGCCTGTGAACACCACCACGTTGTCGCGCAGCAGGCGTAAGCGGGCGTTGCGTCGAATGATGCCGTTGGTGACCATACAACCTGCAATCGAGCCGATTTTGCTGATGCGAAACACTTGGCGAATTTCTGCCATGCCGATGATTTCTTCTTTCTTGTCCGGTGTCAGCATGCCTGACATGGCCGCTTTGAGTTCGTCTACCGCGTCATAAATGATGTTGTAGTAACGGATTTCGATGCCATTGTTCTCGGCCAATTTGCGAGCGCCTGCGTCTGCACGCGTGTTAAAGCCGATGATGACAGCTTTGGAGGCAATGGCTAAGTTGATGTCGGATTCACTGATACCACCGACTGCGCCATACACCAATTGCACACGAATTTCTTCGTTGGTGAGTTTGAGCAATGATGCCGCCAAAGCTTCTTGAGAACCTTGCACATCGGCTTTGATGATGATGGGCAGGTTTTTGACTTCACCTGAACCCATGTCGGTGAACATGTTTTCGAGCTTGGCTGCTTGCTGCTTGGCCAGTTTGGTATTGCGGAACTTGCCAGCGCGGTAAGTGGCAATTTCCCGGGCACGGCGTTCGTCTGAGAGCACCATGAATTCGTCACCCGCTTGGGGCACCTCGGTCAAGCCTTGGATTTCGACAGGTATGGAAGGCCCTGCGGATTTGATCGGTTTGCCGTTTTCATCCAGCATGGCACGCACACGTCCGTAAGTTTGCCCAGCCAACACCACATCGCCTGTTTTCAAGGTACCTGATTGCACCAATATGGTGGCCACCGGTCCGCGGCCTTTGTCCAGGCTGGCCTCAATGACCAAGCCCTTGGCCATGGCGTCGATAGGCGCTTTGAGCTCCAACACTTCGGCTTGTAACAACACTTGCTCGAGCAAATCGTCAATGCCTTGGCCGGTTTTGGCTGACACGGGAACGAAAGGCGCATCGCCTCCGAACTCTTCGGGAATGACTTCTTCGGCCACCAACTCACTTTTCACACGGTCACTGTTGGCATCGGGCTTGTCGATCTTGTTGATCGCCACCACGATCGGCACGCCTGCTGCTTTGGCATGCTTGATGGCTTCTTTGGTTTGAGGCATGACGCCATCGTCAGCGGCCACCACCAAAATGACGATGTCGGTGGCTTGCGCGCCGCGAGCACGCATGGCGGTAAACGCTTCGTGGCCCGGTGTGTCCAAAAACGACACCATGCCGCGCGGTGTTTTCACATGGTAAGCACCGATGTGCTGGGTGATGCCACCGGCTTCACCGGAAGCCACTTTGGCGCGGCGTATGTAATCCAGCAGAGAGGTTTTGCCGTGGTCAACGTGACCCATCACGGTCAC
>JBJTXF010000333.1:0-9026 GCA_046082145.1 Limnohabitans sp.
AAGGGGTCGCGGATCAAGATGGTGTGATCACGGTCCGGGCTGGTGGAAATCATGTGTCCGGGCACGCCGGTGACTTCTTCGATGCGTTTGAGATAGGCCTACGCGTGAACCGGTAAGCGGGCAAGTTCGGTGATTCCCACCGTGCTGTCAGTCCAGCCTGGCAAGGTTTCATACACCGGTTGACACGCTGCGATATCGTCGGTACCCATGGGCAATATATCGATGTGTTGACCATGCAATTGGTAACCCGTGCAAAGTTTGAGTTCACTTAAACCATCAAGCACATCGAGTTTGGTGATACACAAACCCGTTAAACCATTGACCTGCGCGCTGCGTTTGAGTAAGGCGGCATCAAACCACCCACAGCGGCGATAACGGCCTGTCGTGGTCCCTTTTTCAGCGCCCACGGTACTCATGTGCCAGCCAGGGGTGTTGGGTACATCCCAATCGAGTTCTGTGGGGAAAGGACCACCGCCAACACGTGTGCAATAGGCTTTGGTGATGCCCAATATGTAATGCAACATGCCGGGTCCCACACCCGACCCTGCTGCTGCGTTGCCGGCAACGCAATTGCTGGAGGTCACAAACGGGTAAGTTCCGTGGTCCACATCAAGCAAGGTTCCTTGTGCGCCTTCAAACAACAAATTTGAGCCACTGGCATGCGCGTCGTTGAGTTCGCGCGAAACATCTGCCATCATGGGCTTGAGCAACTCGGCATGACGCATGGCTTCGTCAAACACGGGTTGAAATTGCAACTCGCCGTCACGCAAATAGGGCTGCAATGTTTCGCCAAATGAAAATTTTCGCGACCCTAAATAAGTGGTCAACACATGGTTGTGTAACTTTAGCAATTCGCGTAATTTTTCTGCGAATCGGTCCGGGTATTTGAGGTCTTGAACTCGCAATGCGCGCCGGGCAATTTTGTCTTCATAGGAGGGGCCAATGCCGCGACCGGTGGTACCGATTTTTTCTGAACCGCCCAGCTCTCTGGCGGCTTCTCGGGCGACATCCAGCGCGACATGAAAAGGCAATATCAAAGGGCAGGCTTCGCTGATACGCAAACGTGTTCGAACCTCAACACCGGCATTTTCTAGACCTTCAATTTCCTCAAACAATTTACCCGCAGATAGCACCACCCCATTGCCGATATAGCAACGAATGCCGGGCCGCATGATGCCACTAGGTATCAAATGCAACGCGGTTTTGACACCGTTGATGACCAACGTATGGCCTGCATTGTGTCCCCCTTGGAACCGGACCACACCTTGCGCGCGTTCGGTCAACCAATCGACCAATTTGCCTTTGCCTTCATCACCCCATTGGGTGCCTATGACCACCACATGTCGCGCCTGTTTGGTATTCATCACTTCTTGTTTATCTCAGTTGGTATGTAAAGGACGAACGGTCCACGCCCCTTGGTCTTGGGTTAATTCACGGTCGCAATGGAATTCGTCCACTTCGCTTTCATGGCCAGGCAACAGGCACACCACGGTGTGGCCTTGAGCGCGCAGTTGGGTGATCGCCAGCGTCAACGCCGGGTCTTCGCTCCACGGAGCGCGTATCGCAGCTTGTGGTTGGGGATGGGGCAACAAACCCACCAACACTTTGATGTCCAAACTGAAACCCACAGCAGAGCGCCGGCGACCAAACACTGCGCCGATTTCATCGTACCTGCCGCCTCGTACCAAAGCGTCACTGGTTTCAGGGACAAACATGGAGAACCTGGGTCCACTGTAATATGCAAAGCCACGCAAATCGGCCAAATCGATACTGACTTCTAGATCAGCATGCGCCGCCAACCAAGCCAATTCGTCCAAGGCTTTGATGACTTGCGGCCATGTTGCAAATTCAGCCTGGGCATGAGACAACACTTCAAGACCTCCATACATTTGCACCAACGCCAACAAGGCCTTGGCCAAACTGCTAGGCAATTGCTTGCCTAATTCGCGCATGGCACTGATATTTTTGTGAGTCAACGCTGCAGTCACTGACTGGTATTGCGCTTCTGTCAAGGTATGCCCTGCGAGCAAGGCAGGCAATATGCGCGCATGGCTCAGGTCCACATGGAAATGGGTCAGGCGGCTGGCATGCAAACTTTGGTGGGCCAACTGCAAAATTTCAAGATCGGCTTCAAGTCCATCATGACCATATATTTCAGCACCAAACTGCAAAGGTTCGCGGGTGGCATAAGGACTGGCTGGCAGGGCATGGACCAGCGGGCCGCAATAGCAAAGCCGGGTCACTCCATGCCGGTTGAGTAAATGCGCATCTATGCGAGCAGTTTGAGGCGTGGTGTCTATGCGTAAACCCAAGGTACGACCAGAGAGTTGATCAACCATTTTGAAGGTTTGTAAATCCTGAGCGCTGTTGCTGGCAGACAGCAAAGACTCGGTATGTTCGAGCAATGGCGGCATGACCAATTCATAGCCGAAGCCACGCGCGGTGTCCAAACAAAGGCGCCTCAGTTCTTCAATGTGCCGCGCCTCAGAAGGCAATACGTCAGCGATGTGATCCGGCAAAACCCAAGCAGCCATAGTGTGTAGTGCTGTTAAAAACGCGATTCTACCGATCTAAAAAAGGGCTTTAGCCCATCAGGAGACGGGCACACGGCATGAGCTGTCAGGCGGTTGCCGCAGACAAGGTCTCATCCCAGCCAATTAGCTTTGAAGGTGACACTTATTTCTTGGCAGCAGCAGCGGCTCCGGTACCCCGCATGGCTTTGAAGAATTCGCTGTTCGGATCAAGCACCATCACATCAGATTTTTTATTAAAGCTGGATTTGTACGCTTCTAAGCTTTGGTAGAATTGCGCGAATTGGGCATCTTTGCCAAAGGCATCGGCGTACAAACGGGCAGCTTCTGCATCACCCTCACCCTTGATTTTTTGGGCATCGCGGTAAGCATTGGCCAATGTCACTTCGCGTTGGCGGTCTGCATCGGCACGTATTTTTTCACCCTCGGCTGCACCTGTAGAACGCAATTCATTGGCAACACGTTTGCGTTCGGCTTCCATGCGCCGGTAAACGGATTCGGTGATGGTGTCCACATAATCTGCTCGAGTGATCCGTACATCCACGACATCAATACCCCAAGGATTTGAGCCTTTGACTATTTCGATGACCTCACGCTTGACATCTACCATCAACTCTTCGCGTTTGAGCGAAAGCAAATCTTTGACAGTTCGCTTGTTGATTTCTTCTTGAAAAGCATTGCGCACCACGCGTGTGAGCTGTTGCGCCCCAGCCTTTTCATCTAATCCGACATTTCGGATGTATTGGGAAGGATCAGAAATACGCCAACGAACATACCAGTCGATCACCATTCGCTGCTTTTCGGCGGTCAACATGGGTTCGGAATCGACGTTATCCAAAGTCAGCAATCGCTTGTCAATGAAATTCACGTTTTGAAAGGGCGGAGGCAATTTGAAATTAAGCCCTGGCTCGGTGATGACCTTTTTGATCTGCCCCAACGAATACACCACACCGTACTGGCGCTGGTCGACCACAAAAACTGTCGAGCTAAATATCAGCAGTGCCAATAAAAGCGAGGAAATATAAAAACCAATTTTGTTCATGTCAGTCACGCCTTATCGGGTATCGCGTTCACGCTGTCGACTGTCACGGGTGCGCGTGGTGCTTTCAATGGTGGCCGACGATGGCACAGAGCCATTGGCGGATGAATCACTCATGGTGGAGGCTGCAGGTGCCAAGGAATCACCACTGCTCACTCCGTTCATTTGCATGATTTTGTCGAGTGGCAAATACAACATATTGGAGCCTTGGCGAGATTCCACCAACACTTTGCTGACGTTGCTGTACATCTCTTTCATGGCATTGATGTACAGACGGTCACGCGTGACTTGAGGCGCTTTTTGGTATTCGCCGTAAAGCGATCTAAAGCGTTGTGCATCACCCTGAGCCTGGGCTACGATGCGGGATTTGTAGGCATCGGCTTCTTGTTTCAGTCGCGATGCTGAACCGACTGCGCGAGGAATCACGTCATTGGCATAAGCCTCTGCTTCGTTTTTAGCACGCTCGCGTTCCTGGCCCGCCTTGAGGACATCGTCAAAAGCCGCTTGCACTTGTTCAGGTGGTCGCACACCGCCTTGCTGTAAATTGATACCGACCACTTCAATGCCAACGTTATAACGATCCAATATGGTTTGCATGATTTTGCGAACACGCGGGGCAATTTGTTCGCGATCTTCGGACAAGGCAGCATCCATGCGCATTTTTCCAACCACTTCCCGAACCGCTGTCTCGGCAGCTTGCATAACGGCATCTGTGGGGTTTTTGCTTTCAAACAAGTAGGCGCGGGCATCGGTCAGACGGTATTGCACAGCAAATTTAATTTCAACAATGTTTTCATCTTCAGTCAGCATGGCTGATTCGCGAAGCCCCGTGGCCTTGATGATGGAATCACGCCCAACATCCAAAGAACGGATTTGTGTCACAAACACCACTTCATGTCGTTGAATCGGATATGGCATGCGCCAATTGATACCTGCGCCTGCCGTGCTGTGATAGCGGCCAAACTGAGTGATGACTGCTTGCTGACCTTCTTGCACAATAAAAAAACCGGAGGCCAGCCAAATCAGAATAAATACACCTAATACCAACCCCAAGCCTAAACCAGCATTTTTGAACGGCTCTGGAAAACCACCGCCTGAACCTGGTGGAGGAGAACCAGGGCCACGCCTTCCTCCAAACAACTGGCCCAGTTTTCGGTTCAAGTCGCGCCAGAGTTCGTCCAAGTCGGGTGGACCGTTGCTGCTTGGCGGTCTGCGGTTACCCTCTGGGGGCGGGTTTTGTCCAGGCTCCGACCCATTAGAGATGTTTTGAGGTTGCCCATCACCCCGTCCCCAACGACCATCGTTCAAATTAAATACACCCAGACATCTGCGCAATAGTGCCAAGAAAAATAAACGCGACCAGTGAGTAAACCACTGCAGATGGTGGAACCACTGCTTCAGAGGCCAAGCCAAAATTTTATTGTTCATTTGCGGTCAGTCAAAAAATTGATGCAAGCCATGATTGTGCCTAAAGTGTTTTCAGACCTTAATTTGCGTCAGCTTACATGCGCCGGCTGAAGGGTTAAAAGGGATTCTGCATGGCTAAGGGCTTGCCATAACAATCGTTGACGCAATCCATCAAGATTAAACCCTTGAGATGCGCTCAAAAACAAGCGTGGATAGGCGTTACCGTTATGCACATAAACATCCTGCAACATCAAAGGTTGGTTTTCTGGCGGCAAGGCATCTGTTTTGTTGAAGATCAACCATTGAGGAACATCCTGCGCGCCAATGTCATGCAACACTGACATGACTTGGTCTATTTGCTCTGGATAGTTTGGGTGTGAGGCATCGACCACGTGCATCAACAAGTCTGCGGAAGTGGCCTCTTGCAAAGTTGCCTCAAAAGCACTGACCAAACCATGTGGCAAATCACGAATGAATCCCACGGTATCGGACAAGGACAAATGCGTACCACTGCCACCGTCGTATGGCAAGTACAACTGGCGTGTGGTGGTGTCGAGAGTGGCAAACAATTGGTCTGCGGCATAGGCACGTGCTTTAACCAACGCGTTGAACAAAGTGGATTTTCCTGCGTTGGTATAGCCCACCAAGGACACGTTAAAAACCCGATTGCGTTGGCGTTGTTGTCGTTGTGTATGACGTTGACGCTTGACCTTGAACAAACGTTCCTTGGTGCGTTTGATGGATTCACCAATCATTCGTCTGTCGAGTTCAATCTGAGTTTCCCCAGGACCGCCGCGGTTACCGATGCCGCCACGCTGTCGCTCTAAATGCGACCAACGTCTGACCAATCGGGTGCTGAGGTATTGCAACCTCGCCAATTCAACTTGCAATTTACCTTCATGGCTGCGTGCGCGCTGAGAGAAGATTTGCAAAATCAGCATGGTGCGGTCATTGACCGGCAAGCCTAAATGGCGCTCAAGATTGCGTTGCTGCGCAGGTGACAGGGACTGGTCGAACAACACTTCAGTTGCGCCGTACATCGACGCCAACTCTTTGATTTCATCGGCTTTGCCAGAACCGACAAACATAGCGGCATCCGGTGCTTTTCTCTGACACGTTAAACGATAAACAGGGGTCAACCCAGCTGTGATTGACAGTTGTGCGAGTTCGTTCAACGCATCATCAAAGTTCGGTGCACCAAAATCCACACCAACCAGCAGTGATGTGGCAACAGTCGACAAATCGTTGGAAGTCAAGTGCTAGAAGGACTTTTTAGTGAATCGCTTTTCAAGCGGCGGATTCGCCGTCGTCAGCCTGCGCGAAATTGACTGGCCTGCCGGGCACAATGGTTGAAATGGCGTGCTTGTAGACCATCTGCGTCACCGTGTTTCGCAACAAAACCACATATTGGTCAAAAGACTCGATTTGACCTTGTAACTTGATGCCGTTGACCAAGTAAATGGACACAGGCACGTGTTCTTTACGCAAAATGTTGAGAAACGGGTCTTGTAAAAGTTGCCCTTTTGGATTCACGATATTCTCCGTGTTTGATGAGGAAGTTCTTAACATACCACAGCTGAAATAGCCTCTGACAGCATCAGGTTGAAGTTCATTTTTTGTCTGTGTATGGGTTGTGCGAAGTCTTCATTTCTATTCGCAAAGGCGTACCTTCTAGCGAAAAAGCTTTGCGGAATCGACTTTCAAGATAACGTTTGTATGAGTCGGTGACATGTTCCAAGGAATTGCCGTGTACCACTATCACGGGGGGGTTCATACCGCCTTGGTGGGCGTAACGCAGCTTAGGGCGAAACATGCCGCCGCGCTTAGGTGCTTGAAATTGCACCGCTTCTAACAACAGACGCGTCAGCAAAGGGGTAGACATTTTGCACATGGCCGATTGATGGGCCTGCGCAATCGACAACCATAACGGGCTAAGGCCTTGGCGCTTGGTGGCAGAAATATGGTGCAACTTGGCAAACTTCAAAAAGGGCAAACGGTTTTCAATAGAACGAGCAACCAATTCGCGCTGGTAGGCATCAACGGCGTCCCATTTGTTAACGGCGAGCACAACGGCACGGCCCGTTTCCAAAATGAATCCAGCAATATGAGCGTCTTGATCGGTCACGCCTTGCGTTGCATCGAGCAACAGCAAAGCCACATTGGCGGATTCAATGGCTTGCAGAGTTTTGACCACTGAGAATTTTTCTATTACCTCGAATACTTTGCCCCGGCGTCGCAATCCTGCTGTATCGATCAATTCAAACGCCTGCCCGTTGCGCTCAAAAGGCACGCTGATGGCATCTCGAGTAGTACCCGGCAAATCAAATGCGACCAAGCGCTCTTCGCCCAGCCAAGTGTTGATCAAGGTGGATTTACCCACATTAGGTCGTCCGACCACCGCCAATTTCAAAGGCTTGGGGCTACCGTCGTCATGTTCGTTGTCACCATCGTCTTCGGGCAACTGCAAGGGTTTAAGCACAGCTTCGATCATGCTGCGTATGCCCTGGCCATGCGAGGCAGAAACAGGCATGACCTCACCTAGACCCAATTCAAAAAACTCGCCCAATTTGGTGCCGTTTTGCATGCCTTCAGCTTTGTTGGCAACCAATAAACATGGCTTGCCCAAGCGTCTGAGGTAATTACCAATGTCGTGGTCTTGTGCTGACAAGCCATCTCTCGCATCGACCACAAAAATGACCGCGTCGGACTCGGCCACCGCTTGACGGGTTTGCTTGGCCATCTCTTTGAAAATACCGGTGCTCACATTGGGCTCAAAGCCGCCGGTATCAATCAAGATGAACGTGTGATTGCCATGTTTTGCGCTACCGTAGTGGCGATCCCGTGTCAAGCCAGCATAGTCAGCAACGATGGCATCACGGGTTTTGGTGATGCGGTTAAACAGCGTTGATTTGCCAACATTGGGGCGACCGACGATGGCCAAAACGGGTTTCACGGCATCACCCAATCACTCAGGGCAATTGAAATGCCAGCAGTTGACCGTTGCGCGTCAAAATCACAAACTTACCATTGGCCAGCGAGGTGGGGGCTGAGGCAAAACCCGACGAAGAAGCCTTTATGCGATTGAGTAAGCTACCGTCACTGGCAGACAAAACATACAACCAACCTCCTTCGTCGCCAAGAACCACGCCCTTGTCAGTCAACAATGGTGAAGTCAATTCACGGTACTTCAATCGGTCCGTGTCCCATGTACGTTCTCCAGCCGTACGTGACCAAGCGCGAACCACACCGTTAGATTCGGAACCCACAAGCAGCTTGGCATCTCCATCAACCCCTTGTACTCCCACCGTAGCCCGGTTCCACAACAGTGCACCACGGGTGACATCCACGCAGCCGACCTGCGCTTGAAATGCCCTTACACAAACGGTATTGTTGACGCGTGAGGCAGTGGCGACCAGGTCAACCAATCTTTCCAAATCATTGACGCCCCTTGGATTGGCCATCGCCACGTCCCAAACGATCTGCCCGTTGTCAGGGTTGATGGCAACCAACCTCCCGCCTAAACCAGCTATCAAGGTATTCTGAAAAGGCAACAACACGCCGTTTTGCTTGAGGACCAAGGGTTCACCGGGACGTTGTTGTGTCCATAAAATCTGCCCTGTCAATGCATCGAAGGCGGCGACTGATCGGTCCGCCAACAACACAAAAACCCGGCCGCCCGCCACCAAGGGATTGGTATAAGACTGGGCCCGAAGTCGCTTGCGCCACAATTCCTTGCCTTCATTGAGAACCACCAATTCGTTGGCTACAGTGACAACGGCTAATTGCTCGCCGTTGAAACCAGCACCAGAGAGCAAACGGGCACCCATGTTTTGCTTCCACACCAGTTTGCCACTGTCAGTGTGTACCACCGCCACCATACCCTCAGACCCAGCAATGGCCACTTTGTCATTCGCCAAGACCAAGCTTTGGTTCAATTGATTGACTGCAGCAAATTGAAAGCTCCAAACGGGCGTGACAACCTGCTGAACTTTGAAATTACCAATAGCGACCGGTGCGGGTTTGGGTACCGAACCACAAGCCACCAAAAC
>JBJTXF010000334.1:0-2803 GCA_046082145.1 Limnohabitans sp.
AAAAAGACAAAGATTTTCCTTCGGCTGTCTGCCAGTGCCAATAGCAACCATTGGTATTCGGCCACATATGCAGGCATTTTGAGTACCCGAAAAATACGCAATAGCCGCATCACGCGCACATCAAGCAAGGCATAAAGCTCGGGGAAAAACAAGGCCAAATAAGAAGGCAACAAAGAGAGTAAATCTACCAAACCAAAAAAGCTGGTGGCATAGCGCCAAGGCTTGGGACAGCAGGACAGTCGAGCGATGTACTCCATCGTGAAAAGAATAGTGAAAAACCATTCGGCAGTGGCAAATTCAAATTCCCAGCCCTGACGCAAACTTTGAACGCTGTCGGCCATCACCACCAACACACTCAACACAATCGCCCATATCAAACTGACATCAAACAACTTTCCGGCAGGCGTATCAGCTTCAAATATGATGGTGTAAAGCTTTAATTTCCATCCACCTAAGGGCTTTTCATTAAAGCTATATTTTTCGTGTAAGGCATTTAAACGTTCTTGTTTGCTTTTGTAAGACACAGCTTGTCACGGCTTGTTATAAAGAACGCATGATAAACCAATGGAGCTTGAAGGAGGGCAAAGATGGACGCAATACTCATAGTTTTATTTGTAATCACATATGCTGCCATTGCTTTCGAACATCCTTTGAAAATAAATAAATCTGCCTCAGCATTGTTAGGTGGAAGCTTGATGTGGGCAGTCTATGCATTTGCTTTATCCGATCCACCTGCCGTGACACATGATTTGTCCGAAACCTTGGTGGGCACGGCGCAAATTGTTTTTTTCCTGATGGGTGCCATGACCATTGTGGAAGTGGTGGATGCGCACAAAGGGTTTGATGTGGTGACCTCACGAATCCATACCACCAGTTTGCCGCGCTTGTTGTTGTTGGTATGCGGGGTCACTTTTTTTCTGAGCGCTATTTTGGATAACCTGACCACCACTATTGTGATGGTGTCACTGCTGAGCAAACTTCTCAAAAATCGACAGGACCGTTTATTTTTTGCAGGTTTGGTGGTGATCGCCGCTAATTCTGGCGGTGCATGGTCACCCATTGGGGATGTCACCACCACCATGTTGTGGATAGGCGGGCAAATCACAGCGTGGTCTATCGTTCATTCTTTGATTCTTCCTTCGATTGTCAATTTGCTGGTGCCTTTGGCTTATTGCGCATGGTTGCTACGAGGCCAGGCAGTGGTACCGCCTGAAGGCTCACCCTCACAAATATCTGGCGGTAACCATGTGTCTGCTGCAACTTCAGCCTTTGAAAGAAACACCATGTTTTTTTGGGGCTGGGGGTATTGATCGCAGTACCTGCATTTAAATCGGTGACTCATTTGCCACCGTTCATAGGCGTGTTGTTGGGCTTGGGTTTGCTATGGTTGGTGGGAGATATTTTGCACCGAGGTAAATCTATGGAAGAGCGCAGTGAGCTGCAACTGTCACACGCACTCTCACGCATTGACATGTCGTCTATTGTTTTCTTTATTGGCATTTTGTTGGCAGTGGCCACTTTGGAACATACCCATATTTTGACGGCGCTCGCACAATGGCTTGACACTGCTGTGGGCCGCCAAGATGTCATTGTGATGCTGATTGGTGTGTTCAGTGCGATCGTGGATAACGTTCCCTTGGTTGCTGCCTCCATGGGTATGTATTCCATGGAAACCTACCCTGTTGACAGTTTTCTGTGGACATTTTTGGCCTATTGCGCTGGAACTGGCGGATCCATTTTGATCATCGGTTCTGCCGCTGGTGTAGCAGCCATGGGAATAGAAAAAATAGATTTCATTTGGTATGTGCGCAACATCAGTGTGTTGGCCTTGGTCGGTTATCTGGCAGGCGCTGTTGTATTCATTGCGCAATACAGTCTGACCACATAAAAAAACCCATCTGGTTAGAGATGGGTTTTGAATCATGCCCAGCGTATCGCGTGACTAATTCAATATCTTCGCATTGAACATTGTGCCATCAACATCCAAGGGGTAGTCCATGTCTTTGATGATCATCAACAAGCCTTGGAAGACAAAAATCACCAGAAGTTGCACGAACAGTCCGGTGATGCCTGGTGTGGCCACCATGACCAAAACAAAGTAAAGATTCGCAAGCAGTCCCAACCAACCGTAAAAAGCAGGAGGGAAAGTGATTTGGGTCGTTGTCAGCAATGCGGACACGCGTTGTACCAGCACGGCATGGAATGGAACATCCATGCTGGGACGCGACTTGACCACAGCGCGGACTTGACTGAGAAACGTGGAAGAACTGTTTTTCATGGCATCGTATTCGAGGCGACCAGAGACAAACGCAGACATGTCTTTTTGGAAGGGCGCAAAAATCGCTGTTCTTTGTTCAGTGCTGATGTTTTCAAAAACATCCTTGAAGTCTCTTTCAAAATTTTCCACAGCGTCCATCGTGGTTCGGTGCATTTCCGTGACAACGTCACGTTTGCGGTTGACCACGCCAAAAGTGATGGCCAACGCAATACCCATGACCGAGCCTACGGCGGTCACCGCCAACAGCAGAACGGGTCGTTCGATATATTGGTAAATATTCAGTTGCAGGGTTTTGTCCACTGAACTGACCAATACCCGTAAACCCAGATGTGCGGCCATGTTGCCAAACACCAAGCTAAAGACAGAGATCCCTAATATCTCTGTCAGTAAACTACTCATGCGCAAGAGTTGCAATACCCGCAGCAGCCTGAATAATCTGAGCAAAGCCAATATCTCTAAATGTTGCTCTGGCATCAAACCCCAGTAAGTCATCACCACCAAAGCGGAGGGGACGATGGCCAGAAA
>JBJTXF010000335.1:0-5300 GCA_046082145.1 Limnohabitans sp.
TGTTGTTGATGGAGTTTCACGGTTCGCCCGCCAGCGTGAAGGAACAGGCCGAAAGTGTGCAAGACATTGCGGCTGAACATGGTGGTCAATCGTTTGAATGGGCGACCACACCCGAAGACCGAACACGCCTGTGGACCGCGCGGCATAACGCGTATTTCGCGGCCATACAAAGCCGGCCTGGCTGTCGCGCTATCAGCACCGACACCTGTGTGCCGATTTCCCGTCTGGCAGACTGCTTGTTGGACTCGATCGCCGAGGTCGATGCATCAGGTATTCCCTATTTTCTGGTCGGCCATGTCGGCGACGGCAATTTCCATTTCGGCTATTTGATCGATCCCGACAGTGCGCATGAACGCGCCACCGCTGAAACCCTGAACAACCAATTGGTCGCACGGGCGCTGGCCCTGGATGGCACCTGCACCGGCGAGCACGGCATTGGTTTGCACAAAATGGATTTTTTGGTGAGTGAAACCGGTATGGGCGCGGTGTCCATGATGCGCGCCATCAAACATGCGCTGGACCCGAAAAACATCATGAACCCGGGAAAGATTTTTTTAGACTGAGTCAGGGTTTGCATTCGTAGGCGCATTCGCGCCGCGTTCAATCACCACCTTGGCATCAAGCAATCCACTGGCATGGTTCAAGTCAGACTGTGCAATCAACACCGACAAGTCGCTTCCCTTGAGTCGCGACAACACCTCTGACAAACGCATGGACAACGCCGGGGCCACGCCCTCAAACGGCTCGTCCAACAACAGCAAACGGGTACCTACCGCCAACGCACGCCCGAGAGCCACCAGCTTTTGTTGTCCTCCCGACAACAACAACGCGCGCCGCGCCGCCATGTCTTTGAGTTCGGGCAGCACGCTGTACACGAACGCCATCCTCTCGTCAGCGTTCAGGGTTTTGCTGACCCACAGCGGGATCAACATGTTCTCTTCGACCGTCAGTTCGGGCACCAATCCGCGGTCTTCTGGCATGTAGCCAATGCCCAAGCCGGCACGCGCTTGCGGTGGCAAAGCACACAAGTCGTTGCCGGCGAACTGCATGATCCCCTGCTGCAACCGCAAATGGCCCATGATGCTGCGCAAGGTGCTGGTTTTGCCTGCGCCGTTGCGACCGACCAGCCCCAGCATTTGACCGGGCAAAACCGTCAGACTCAAACCGCGCAACACTTGCGCCGACGCCAGTTGCACATGCAGCTTGTGCAATTCAAGCATGGGCTTCTCCGGTGACATATCGGCGCACATCGGCCTGGGCCAGTGCCACCGAGGGCGCGTCATCGGCGATCACCCGACCACTGTAAAACGCAATCACGCGATCGCAATAACGGCTGACGATGTCCATGTCATGTTCCACAAAAAGCACGGTCAGCGGTTGGTCGTGCAGAGCTTGCATGACCGTGTCCATCATCGGGAACTTTTCTTCAGCCGCCACGCCACTGGTCGGCTCATCGAGCAACAACAACCGAGGTACGCCTGTCAAGGCCAATGCGATATCGAGCAATTTGCGCATTCCACCCGGCAGTTCAGCCGCCCGCCGATGGCGTTGGTCTTGCAACCGAAAACGGGTCAGCATCTGTTCGGCTTTTTCGCATGCGCTGCTGTTATGCGAAGAGCGCCATAAAGACAAGCGGTTGTCATGGCAGGCCAACGCTACCAACATGTTGTCCAGCACACTGAGACTGGGATAGAGCTGCGGAATTTGAAAAGAGCGCGCCACGCCAAGACGCATGATTTGCCGTGGCGTATACGAACCCAAGGACTGGCCATCTAATTCGATACTCCCGCTGTCGGGCTTCACATAGCCGGTGATCATGTTGACAAAGGTGGTTTTGCCCGCACCATTGCTGCCGATCAAGCTCACCCGCTCGCCGGCACGAATGTCTATGTTCAGGTCACTGGCGGCCACGACCGCACCAAATTGTTTGTTCAAACCGCGCGCTTGCAATAAACAGCTGGTGCTCATGGTTTGGCCTTTTTGTTCGCCCATAACGAACCCAAGCCGTCGGGCAAGAATCGAATCACCAACAGCAAAAACAAGCCCAACGCGAACTGCCAGGTGTTTGGGAAATAAGCACTGGAGAATGAGCGCACCATTTCAAGCGCCAACGATGACAGCATCACGGCCAATACACTTTGGCTGCCCGCCAATATGGCGACAAAAACAAATTCGCCTGACGTGGTCCAGTAACTGAAGTTGGGATCGATATGCCCCAAGGCCATCACCGCCAGTGCGCCCCCCATACCTCCCAAAAAAGCCGCCAATGAAAAATTGATGGCCATGGTGTTGGCCACCGATGCACCCATGTATTCGACGCGCAATTCGTTGTCGCGTATGGCTTGTGTCACCAAGCCACGCGTGGATGAAAAATACAGTTTGGCCAACACGCCGCACACCACTGCAAACCACCAAGTGACCGACAACAACACGGTGCTGACATGCCCATCAGACAAGGTTTGGCCCAGCAGCGTGACACGGCCCATGTTGAAGCCGTCCGAGCCGCCCAGGCTGTCGGTCTTGACCAAAACACCATAGCCCACCATGGACATGGCCAGGGTCAACATGGAAAAAAAGATGCCCCGGTATCGCGCCAGCAACGGACCAAACGGCGCAGTGATGAGGCAAGCCACCAACCCACCCAACAACGGCAACAGCAACGCGTCCTGCCAACCCCAATGCAGGAAAACCAAGGCGGCGGCATAACCGCCCAGTGCCGACATCAAACCTTGGCCAAACGCCACCACCCCGCCGCGCATCAACAACACAATGCCCAACGATACCAAGCCATTGGCCAAAGCCATGGTCAACATGAACTGCAACCAACGAGGCAGAAATGCACCCGCCACCCAACCCAGCAACACGATCAATACGGATGAAGTGATGAGGCGTAGTTGCAAGGTTTAAATTTTTCTCGCCTGTACACGTTGGAACAAACCTTGTGGACGAAACACCAGAACCAAGGCCATCACAAGATAGACTGAAAACAACTCTGCTTCTGGCGCCAAATGCACGGCACATGCGCGAGCCAAACCGACGATCAATGCTCCTATGGCGGCACCTTCTATGCTGCCGAGTCCGCCAATGATGACCACGGCAAACGAAATGATGATGACGCCGACCGACACACCGGGTTGAACCGAAATCATGGGCGCGGTGAATGCGCCGCCCAAGGCCGCCAAAAATATGCCCGCGACAAAAGCGCCCATGTACACGCGTGACACATTGATGCCCATGCTGGACGCGATTTCCGGGCTGTGTATGACTGCCGTGACCATTTTTCCGGTCCGGGTGCGGTTCAAACACCACCAGACCACCGCACCCACCAGCAAGGCCAGCAGCACTAAAAACACGTCATAGCCGACATAACTTTGGTGGCCGATATCGATATTGCCAAACAACGCATAGGGCTCAGACACGTAATAGGGATTGGCGCCCCAGATCAGCTTGGTGATGTCTTCCAGCATCAGGAACATGGCGTAGGTCACCAGCACCAGCAGCACTTCGTCGCGGCCATAATACATTCTCAGCAATCCCCGTTCTGTCAGCGGTGCCACTGACAAGGCAACCGCGAGCGCGGCCAACAGCATGGTTGGCAAGGACCACAAAGGGGGTCCTCCCGCGCCACTGACCCACGCCACAGCTGATGCCGTGGCATACGCGCCTAATGCATAAAAACTGCCATGCGCGATGTTGAGAATTTTGAGTACGCCAAACACCAGCGTCAAACCCAAGGCGACGATGAACAGCCACGAGGCATAGCTGATGGCGTCAATGGCTATGGTCAGCGTGAGTTGCATTGTTTTACTGTGGGCCGCACAGGTAATGGGGGCGGACCGTCCGTCGAATCATGTGTTGTGTATTGGATGTTGTCTATTTTTTGGGAGCGGGGTTCTGACGGCTCGCCTTGCTGTCGCATTTGGCACCGGCAAAGCCCGACTTCAACCAATCTTCGGATTTGATGTTGAGCGGCGGATTGACACAACTGGCATTGAAGCGTTGTATGTCTTTGATCTCCACCATTTTTTTAGCGTCATTCCATTGGGTGCGGCCAATCGCTGTGTCTTGGATGGCTTGTTGTCCATTGGACAGCGCCATGCGAATGGTGCCGGCAGGTGAAGGCCATTCACTGCCACGCAAGGAGGCCGCCATGATTTCAGTAGAGGGTTTTTTCCCCTTGTTGGCAACCATGGCTTTTTCGACGGCCAGTTTCAAGCCCATCAAGGCTTGCGCCATGCGATAAGGCGCTTGCACCGGATACACGTTGTAGGCCTTGCTGTAGGTGTCCCACCACCAGGTGTTCAGCGATGAGGGCGGTGCCATCAAACCATAGGCACCGCGTGCGCCGATGATGGTGCCGTCTGGCATCTTATTGCCCAAGCCCGGTAACACATGGTCTGCCGCCGTCAACACCACTTGGGATTTTTTAAACAGCCCACGGGGTGCGGACTGCAAAATGAAAGCTTGCAAATCGCCGCCCCACAAACTCGAGTGAATCAAATCCACTGGCTGTGACATCAATGCTGAAATTTCGGTGCCGTATTGACCCGCCCCAAATTTTGGCAATTGGTCGACGGCAGGCTTGGCCTGTGGGTACAGGTTGGCCATGGACAAGATGAAGTCTTTGCGCGAGTCCTGTCCCCAAGCGTAATCTTGGTTGATCATGCTGTAGGTGTTGACAGGGATCTTGCGGGCTTGTAAGTACCGCGCCATCGCGACGTTGTCCATGGTGGCATGCGCAGCGGTGCGAAACACATACCGGAAGGTGTTGTCTTCGAAAATGCGAGGGGTGCCGCAGTCGTACAAAATCAAAAACTTTTTCAACTCCTCGGCCACAGGTGAGACCGCCAAACAATCGCCAGAACTGACATAACCGATGACGACATCCACTTTTTCTCGTTCGTACAAATTGCGCAATTCCTGTACCTGTTTGGTTGCGCCGCCTGCTTCATCCACATAAATGGCCTCGATCGGTATGCCGCCAATACCGCGTTTGTTAAAGGGTGCCGGTGCTTGCCCATTGTTGAAAGCCTCGATCAAGACCTTGGCTCCATTGACCGCAGGTATGCCAAAACTTTCAGCCGCCTGCCCAGACATAAAGCTGACGATGCCAATTTTGAAAGTGTCTTGTGCCATGACCGCGGCGGCCCAAAACAACCCGCAAAAGGCGACAAAGCAACGACAGCAAGCAATCAAGCGTGAATTATGTGTCATGCGGCGACTCCAATGGTGATACAGCGGTTGTCTACAAGAACAACTTGTAAGCATAGCGTTAACAAAGCAGCCCGTGATGGGGCGGG
>JBJTXF010000336.1:0-3477 GCA_046082145.1 Limnohabitans sp.
AAGTCTGGCGCAGTGCTTGGTGGGCATGATGCTCAGCCTGTTGGTAGTTATGGCTGCGTTCAGTGCTTTCACTTGGATACAGCGCAGTCAAACTTTGTTGCAACAGCAAATGGATTTGCACCAGATACTGCACCAAGCCACGGCCAAATTGCGTGAACGCGCTATGCGTGCAGGCGCACCCGAATTATGGATCGAAGAACCCGATAAGTTGGTTTGGAACAACTTGTCAAGCAAGCTGGGAGGTGATGACAAATCCTTGCAACTGATGCAATGGCGCAGCCTCACGCCTACAGACTGCCAAGGACATGAGGTATCTCTGCTGTCATGGATTCAAGACGATTTCAGACGCAATCACGCGCGGGGTTTGGCTTGCAAGGACGCTGCCCGCACCACATCAAATTACCAAACGCTGATCGAACATACCGAAGAAGTGCGCTTTCTGTTTGCCCAACGCTTAGGCAGCAAACAGCCCGATGCACGCCACCAACCCATGCAGTGGTTGCGCGCTTCACAAGTCACAGACTGGGGGGCAGTCAGAGCAGTTCATATGTGTTTGCATGTGCGTGGCCCCGGTGTCAACGCTGCCCCTGTGAGCATTGCATGCCACACATCCAACCCTTTGGCCAATGGGGCCATGGCTTGGCGCTCGGTATTACAACTCCCCCACTCTTCGCCATGAAACGGCACGGGTATCAAACTATGTTTGTTTGCAGACGCGACCAGGGGTTGGCATTACCGACCGTGCTTGCGCTATCCATGGTCAGCGGTGTGTTGCTGCTGGCTTGTTGGCGAAATATCGCGCTGGCGCAAGCATGGAGCCGCCATCACGCCGAGCAATGGCAACTGCGTCAAGTGGCCCTGAGCGCGTTGCTTACAACAGCAGATGCGATCTCGCAACCCAACTTGGACGCACTGACAAATGAACAGCCGCAATGGCGCATTCCGACAACATCGATAGCCTGGCAATTGGCACGTGCCGAGTTGCCAGACACAGGTTGTGCCAAAGGCCTGTGTAGGCCCCTGCTTGGCTCTGGCAACCTTCGCGCAGATTGGCTGGGCAGAACCGACGCTGCATACACCGTGACAAACACCAGCGGCATGCAAATCTTTCACTGGGTCGAAATATTGCCCCACCATTTACCCGCGCCTGAGTTAACCAATCCCTTTACATACCGCCTGACGGTGGTGGTCTTGGACTCGATCCGTCAATCACAAACAGGTTGGCAAGCGGTATGGCAACCCTCAGCGAGCACTTCTACAGGTAAGCCCGTTCGCATGGCTGAATTGCAACGCATATTGGAACTCTTGCCATGACCAGACACGCTTATTTGAGGCATGACAAAACGTCTGACTGCTGTGTGTTTCACAGCCTAGGCTTCACCTTGATTGAATTGCTGTGTGTGTTGGCCATCGTTGGGCTGCTCAGCACTCTGGCCATGCCGGTGTACCAAAACGCCCAGTCTCGTAGCCAACGACAGCTTGCCAAGGTGGCGCTGGTGAAGTCCGCGCAGTGGTTAGAACAAGCGGCCATGGCCAGCGGCAGATATCCCGCCGTCTTGCCCGAGGCTGTCTGGCGCAGCCCAGAGTTCACCTACACACTCACACTGGTAAGCCAAGCGCAAAGCTATGTGTTGACCGCCACACCCCCGATCGGGCAAAAACACGACACCTGCGGTGCGCTGACACTTGACCAAGTTGGTCAACGCGGAGCGCAGGGAGATGTGTATTTTTGTTGGTCCAAGTAGCCACTTTCTTGCCACTGATAATCTGTTGATGCAGTTTTCCTCTATTGACACCGCGCAAATGAACCAGGCACTGGCCCTGGCCGAGCAAGCCATGTACCTCACATCACCTAACCCACGGGTGGGCTGTGTCATCACTGGGCCCGACGGCCATCTGTTGGGGCAAGGACACACACAAATGGCAGGCGGTGCGCATGCTGAAGTCATGGCATTGCGCGATGCCCAACAACACGGCATGAATGTCAAGGGTGCCACGGTGTATGTGACGTTAGAGCCGTGTTCCCATCTCGGGCGCACCGGCCCGTGTTGCGATGCGTTGATCCAGGCTGGCATTGCCCGTGTCGTGGCCAGTGTTCAAGACCCTAACCCTCAAGTCTCAGGTCAAGGGTTTGCCAAACTGCGAGCTGCCGGTATTCAGGTAGACGTTGGTTTGCAAGAGGAACTCTCCCGCGAAATCAACATCGGTTTTTTCAAACGCATGCAAACCGGCAAACCTTGGCTGCGCATGAAGATAGCGCAATCGCTGGATGGACATACTGCATTGAACAATGGCAGCAGCCAATGGCTGACCCAATCACAGGCCCGTCAAGATGGTCACCGCTGGCGCGCCCGTGCTTGTGCGGTGCTCACCGGCATTGGCACCGTACTTCAAGACGATCCATTGCTCAATGTCCGAAGCATTGACACGCCGCGCCAACCCGATCTGCTGTTGATCGACTCCCGTTTGCAAACCCCATTGACTGCCCGTTTATGGCAGCAACCACGCCGGGTGGTGATTTTTCATGCCCCAAACCACCCTGACAAAGCGCATGCGCTCCAAGCCCAAGGGGCGCAGTTGGTTCACCTGCCAGGCCCTGGCGACAAGGTAGATTTAGCGGCCATGGTGACGCAATTGGCGTCAATGTCTTACAACGAAGTCCATGTGGAAGCTGGCCACAAACTGAACGGCTCTTTGCTTCAAGCAGGGTTGATTGACGAATTGCTCATTTATCTGGCCCCGATTTTGACCGGTCCGGGGCAGTCGATGGCAGCCCTGCCTGCACTGACCGATTTGGCCGATGCCCACGCCTGGCAATATATACAAACCAAGCCGACTGGGGCTGATTTGCAGTTGCTTCTCAGGCGTACCGACTGATCTGCGAAAATACTGCCATGTTCACCGGAATCATTACCGGCGTGGGGCGCATCGCCGCTGTCCACGACCTGGGTCGCTCTTTGGATCATGGCAAGCGCCTTGAGATCCGCACACCCGCGCATTATTTGGACGACGTCACTCTGGGCGACAGCATCGCGCTCAACGGCGCTTGCATGACCGTCACCTCTTTTAACACGGCTGACAACCTGTTCACCATTGACATCTCTGCCGAATCACTCGCCAAAACAGCTCGCCTCGACACCATCGGCACCTCGCTCAATTTGGAAAAAGCCTTGCGTGCCCACGACCGTTTGGGTGGCCACATCGTGTCGGGCCATGTGGACGGTGTTGGCCATGTGGCCACTTTCGAGCTGGTCGGTGAAAGCTGGTTGCTGCAAATCCTCGCGCCCGCTGAGCTCTCCAAATACATGGCTTACAAAGGCTCGGTCACGGTCAACGGCGTGAGCCTGACCGTCAACCAGGTGCAAGACCAGCGCGATGGTTGCCTGATCTCCATCAACCTGATTCCTCACACTATCGCCAACACCGCCTTGGGCAGTTTGGTCAAGACTGCCCCTGTCAATTTGGAAATTGATACCG
>JBJTXF010000337.1:0-4853 GCA_046082145.1 Limnohabitans sp.
ACCGAATTCGTTTTCGATGATGGCGATTTTGTGACCATGGTTCTCGCTCAACACGCGTTTGAGCAAGGTGGTTTTACCGGCGCCCAAAAACCCGGTCAAGACTGTTGCAGGAATCAACATGGCGAGTCAACTTTCATCAAATAAGTTTTCAAAGGTGGGGCAGTGTAGCGATGATTCAAGTCGAAGACTTATTTCTTCATCAAGACCAGGCCCTTGAGGTACTCGCCCTCAGGGAAATTCACTGTCATCGGGTGGTCGGGTGCAGCTTGCAGGCGCTCAAGTATGTGAGCATCCACCCCCGCATCGGTGCCCGCCGATGCCACGATTTTGTGAAACAGCTCTGGCGGTATACCGCCAGAGCAGCTGTAGGTGAACAACACACCGCCGGGGGCCAGCAATTTGAACGCCCAACGGTTGATTTCTTTGTAAGCACGCGCCGCGCGATCGGCATGGGCAGCACTGGGCGCGAATTTGGGGGGATCGAGCACGATGCCATCAAACTGCTTGCCTGCTTTGTGAAAAGCACGCAACGAGGCGTTGACATCCGCATCCATGAACACCTGATGCTTGGCATCAAAACCATTGCGTGTCACATTGGCTTGGGCTTTGACAATCGCCGGCGCAGAGGAATCTATCGAAGTGACTTGCGCACCATCGCTCAATGCACCGCTTAGCCGCATGCCACTCAACGCGGCCACACTGAAACCGCCGGTGTAGCAATAACAATTAAGCACTTGGCGCAAATTCAATCGCTGAGCGTATTCGGCAAATTTCAAACGGCTGTCGCGTTGGTCCAGATAAAAACCGGTCTTGTGGCCCTCGGCGATATCCAGCGCCAGCAACCAGTGGTGTTCTTGGATCACGATTTGGGTGTTGTCGTTGCTGTCAGAGGAGCGGTACAACCAACCGGTGACCGGGCCCAAGCCCTCTAATGCTCGCACCCCTGAATCTGAACGTTCAAACACACGTTTGGCCCCGGTGTGCAACACCAGCGCTTTGACAATATCCGGCTTGAATCGCTCGGTACCTGCGGATAAAAACTGCGCCACCAATGTGTCGTCATAACTGTCGACGATCAAACCGGGCAAGCCATCGGCCTCACCATGCACCAATCGAACACCGTTGCTCGGTACTTGCAAACGCGCACGCATGGCCACGGCAGCCGCCACTTGTTGCTCAAAAAATGCGGCGTCAATGTGCTGATTGACATCGAAACTCCAAATGCGCGCCCGGATGCGTGAGGTGGGACTGAACGCCGCCCACCCCAGAAACTGGCCGGTGTGAGATTCAAGTCTGACCGTTTCACCCGGATCGGCTTTGCCTTTGGCGATCGCGCTGTCAAACACCCAAGGGTGAAAGCGCAATGCCGAACGTTCTTTGCCCGCTTTGAGTTGAAGGGTTTTCATGGGGATTTGCGTTTGGCTCTCGGATGCGCAGCGTCGTAGGCTTTGGCCAAATGTTGGTAATCCAAGCGCGTGTAAATTTGAGTGGTGCCTATGTTGGCATGGCCCAGCAGTTCTTGCACCGCTCGCAAGTCCCCGCTGGACTGCAACACATGACTGGCAAACGAGTGACGCAACATGTGCGGATGCACGGGGGTGCTGATACCGGCTTGAAGACCGCGCATGCGCAAACGCTGCCAAATGGCTTGAGAGGTCAGTCGAGTACCGCGTATGCCAACAAACAATGCCAATGATGCATTTGCATGCGCAGGCAAGGCTTGCGCGCGTATCGCCAACCAGGCTTTCAAGGCTTCGAGGGCCGGGCCACCCACGGGCACACTGCGGCGTTTAGATCCTTTGCCCAACACATGCGCTTGCGCATCTTGCAAATCCACCCAGCCTCGTGCTTGAGGACCGGCTTGCACATCCAAGCCAGTGAGTTCTGCCACCCGCAAACCGCTGCTGTAGAGCAACTCCACCATGGCCGCGTCACGCGCTTGCAACCATGGGTCATGCTCGTCGGTTCTGAATGCAGCAAGCTGCACTGCTTCATCGATATTCAATGCCTTTGGCAAGGGCTTGGCAGCTTTTGGCGTTCGCAGTCCAGCGAGCGGATTGCTTTTGACCCAAGCTTCGCGACCCAGCCATGTGTAGAAGCCTCGCCAACCAGAGGCGATCAAAGCGATACCGCGAGGCGAACGTCCGCTGCTGTGCATGTCGGCCATCCAGCGGCGCACATGGTGGGGCTGCACCGCTGTCAATGCCACATGGCTTGCCAAAGCCAATGCATGCAATCGCGCCAAATCGCTTCGGTACAAGGCCAGCGTACGCGCAGCCAAGCGTTTTTCAAACTGGGCATGCGCCAAATAACGTTCGATCAACGCTGAGTCATCGGCTGCGTCCTGCATGAGCGCTATTGCAATCTGACCAAGGCAGCCGCCGCCAATTCGGCAATGCGCGTCAACACATCGGTACCCATGGAAGGATGAAAACGCTGTGGGTCGGGTGAAGCCAAGACCAACAATCCGATGCTGTCAGCGGCGCTGGCGTTGTCCGCAGCATCGGCCCAAGGCGCGGTGTTGTGTCGCAAAGGCAACAAGGCCACCGATTGCACTTCGTGTGGATGGGCGAGCCACTGCACCGCCTCAAACTCGGCATTGGCACCGCAATAAGGTGCGGCCAGGCCACGGGTGAATTGCTTCACATCTTCGCTGATGTTTTGTGCAAACGGTTTTTTTTGAAATTTGTCGGCGACCCGCCAAACACGCAAGGCCACTTGCGGCACCATGAAATGGTGCTGTATTTCGGCGACGATGGCGGCGGGTAAATCTGCAGGTTGCTGCAGGATCAACAAACTTTGAGCCCATCGATGCAACCGGTCAGCCAGCATGGCGTTGTCGCTGCCATGGCGGATCATGTCCATCATGCGGTGTTCAAGCGCGCGAATTTTTTCCCGCAACATATCGGCTTGCCGCTCTTGCAGGCTGACCGCGCGTTGACCGTGCGGACTGACGATGCGAACGCTCGACAGCAGTTGTGCATGCCGGTCAAAAAAATCAGGTGTATTCACCAAAAAATGGGCAATATCGTCTTCGGTGATCGGGGTGATCGGGTTGCTCATGTGGGAATCTCCATCTCGCCTGTGAATACCGTGGTGGCCGGACCCGTCATCCATACCGATTGACCCTCACCTTGCCATTCGATGGTCAACACACCGCCGTGTGTTTGAACCTCAACTAACGGGTCCAGCAAACCTTGCCGAATGCCTGCCACCACAGCAGCGCATGCACCGGTACCGCATGCCAAGGTTTCACCTGCACCGCGTTCAAACACACGCAACTTGATGTGTTGTCTAGATACGACTTGCATAAAGCCTGTATTGACCCGGTTAGGAAATGCCACATGATGTTCGATCAATGGACCCAGTGACAGCAACGGTGCGCGTTCCACATCAGCCACGGTGGTGACCGCATGCGGATTGCCCATGGACACCACCGCCACATCGACCGGCTGCTCTCCCACAGACAAGCGCCACAACAGAGGATTGCTGTCGATTGCCAAGGCATGCTCGGAAAGAAATGGAATACGCGGCAAATCCAACTCTGGCGGCCCCATGTCCACCTTGACACGACCATCCGGCAATTCGTTCAAAGTGATGACACCACCATGCACCTTGACGCGAATGGTGTTTTTGGTGGTCAACCCTTGTTCGCGCACAAATCGCACAAAACAACGCGCGCCATTGCCACAATGCTCCACCTCGCCACCGTCGCTGTTGTGAATCACGTATTCAAAGTCCACATCGTTAGACGGTGCTGCTCGCACACTGAGTATCTGGTCAGCACCGACACCGAAATGCCGATCCGCTAACCATCGATAGTCATCGGCACCGAGTCCGAGCAAGCCCTTGGTCTCATCGAGCACCACAAAATCATTGCCCGCGCCTTGCATTTTGGTAAATCGGATATGCATGTGCCGATTATCATGCCTGATCCACTACAAGCCTGCGCCATGGTCCGTCCCCATTTGCAATTACATCCCCACCGAGAACCCGCTCCACTGTTGCCAGCCGCCACGGTTTTATTGCTGCGGGACGGTGAACTGGGTGTGGAGGTATTGATGACCCGACGTTCGATGAACGCGAGTTTTGCGCCCGGTGCTTATGTGTTTGCGGGAGGTGGTATTGATGCCGCTGACCATGCGTCGCATGCGTTGGCAATCAGGCGCAACACGCAATCCGATCTGCGTTTGACCCAAGCGATTGCAGCCATACGCGAGAGCTTTGAAGAGCTCGGCGTCCTGCTCGCTCGGCATCCGGATGGACGCATGGCAGACATGCATGACATCGCCCGCTTTGACCGCAACCAAGCCCTGGCATCCCAAATCGAAACACAGGGTATGCGCCTGGCTGCTGACCAGGTGTTTGTGCTGGCGCATTGGATCACCGACAGAGATTTGAAGCGCCGCTTCGATGTGCCATTTTTGGTGGCTCGCATGCCTGTGGGGCAAACCCCCGTGGCAGACGATAAAGAACAATTTGAACCGTTATGGATTCGGCCTGAAGAAGCCTTACAACGCCACCGCGACAACGATTTCTTCATCATCTTTCCCACCATCCGCACCCTCGAACGCATGCAATCCTTTGCCAGCGTGGACGACGTGTTGCAAGCCTGTGCCAACGAGCAACCCTGGTTCCAAAGTTGTCCGCGTGCAGGCTGGCTCAAAGGCAAAGAATCCCGGCACATGGAACATGAACCGCCCTTTGGAGAACTCGCGCTCACCTGTCGCGACGGGCAAATCCTGCATCACTTGGACTGGCAATCTGAACGGCCTGTGAAACTCCTCAAACATGTGCAACGACTGACCGCACCCAACCCCGGCATGATGACCGGCCCCGGCACCAACAGCTAC
>JBJTXF010000338.1:0-6116 GCA_046082145.1 Limnohabitans sp.
CCAATGCCTTGTCTTGCGAACGCAAGCTGCTGATTTCGGGGGAGGTCAATGCATTCATCCCGCTACTTTAAACCGAATGCCTTTCAACACGAAAGAACCGCAGGCATGTCCCTTATCGCCAGGCGTGAAGCACGTAAGCAAGAGGTATTCAACAACGTGCCATTGCGATCGTGGATTGCTGTGTGCAGTGTCGACAAATTCACAGCGAGTTGCTACCGGTAGTCAAGTGGCTGTCAATAAAACCCTGGTCCCGGCTGAATGCCACGGTGTGATTTTTTCATTCAACACAAAAGGGGGTGCATCCAAAAGTTAAGCCCCAGACATGGCACTGGTTTTGCCCATGAAGACCCATCAGTCACTGTCTGGAGGTGGTCATGTTCAAGTCATCTTATGCATGCCAATGGTTTCATCTTGTACCCCACATAAGTTCATGGCGAAAGTGGGGTTTGGCTGTGTGCGGCGGGTTGATCTGGATGACGTCGCATGCCCTGGAAATTCAACGCATCGACAGCGACGTGTTTGTCAGCGGCGATATCGTTGCACAAGACGATCTCAAATTAAAAGCGGTGTTTGAGGCGGCACCCGTAAAGCGTTTGATACTGGTGAATTCGCGCGGAGGGCATTTGAACGCGAGCTTGAATATTGCACGTTGGTTGACCACGCAACCGCTGACCACCCTGGTGTCGGGGCCGTGCTTGTCTGCCTGCTCTTTGATATTCATGGCGGGCAAAGAGCGCATGTATGCCACAGGCTTCGAGCCGCGATTGACCGTGATTGGCATCCACGGTCCCAGCCTGCCATTGACCGGTCAAATGCTGCCAGAGCGAGCCGCAGAAATGTTGGCGTTCTACAAAGAGCGCATGGGCCACAAATATGACGCGCAATTGCTGCATACCGCGCTGTACGAGATGAAAGATGCCACCGGGTTTGTGTTGGTGCGAGAGATCACGCGCAACTCACCCAAAGATCGCATCACCTTGCATTGCCCGACCGCTGGCACACCGCGCTGGCAGTGCACAGAGTACCCGCGCTTGGATGCATTCACATTGGGCTTGGTCACCACCACCGAAACCGTGAGCTTGCAACTGCCCGACAGCATGCGGCCTAGAATGCCTTGAGCGCTTGCCAACCGCAGGCGCACATCCCAACCAAGGAGACACACATGGGCGCCAGCGACATTCCCCTGCAACTGGATAACCTTTGGTTGCCGTTCACACCGAACCGAGACTTTCACCAAGCACCCCGGGTGTTCAAAGCCGCGAGTGGCATGTACTTCACCACCGACGAGGGACAGCAAGTGCTCGACGGCATTTCCAGTTTGTGGTGTGTCGGGGCCGGCCACAACCGGCGTGAAATCAATGATGCCATTCACAAGCAATTGCAAACCTTGGACTATTCCACCGCGTTTCAGTTTGGCAATGACCGCGCGTTCGAGGCCGCTCACATGTTGGCGCAATGGGCACCGGGCGATTTGAACAAAGTGTTTTTTTGTACCTCGGGTTCCGAAGCGGCCGACACCTCACTGAAGATTGCATTGGCCTATCACCGCGCCCGCGGACAAGGGCAACGCACGGTGTTCATTGGTCGAGAGCGCGGTTACCACGGCGTGGGTTTTGGTGGCATGAGCGTGGGTGGTATTGCGGGTAACCGAAAAGCGTTTGGCGCTGCCATGTTGCCCAAAGTCGATCACTTGCGTTTCATCCATGACCCTGTGAACCATGCGTATGTGCACGGTGAATTGCCTGTGTTTAATGAAGATGTGTTGATGGAGTTGGAACAGCGCTTGTTGCCTTTGCATGACCCGAGCAACGTGGCGGCCATCATCGTCGAGCCGGTCGCGGGCAGTGCCGGTTGGTACATCCCACCGCAAGGGTATTTGCAACGGCTGCGACAGATTTGCGACAAGCACGGCATCTTGTTGATATTCGATGAAGTGATCACTGGTTTTGGTCGCATGGGCACGCCATTTGCTGCCGATTACTTTGGCGTGATACCTGACATGTTGAACTTTGCCAAATGCGTGACCAACGGAGTGATTCCTCTGGGCGGGGTGATATGCCGCGACGAGGTGTACGAGACCGTGGTGCATACCGAATCACCGGCGCATGCCATCGAGTTTTCGCACGGCTACACCTACTCAGGCCACCCGGTGGCGTGTGCGGCAGCCGTGGCCACCATGAAACTGCTGGCAGACGAGCAATTGTTTGCGCGTGCAGGTCGCATGGGCCTGGTGTTGGGTGATGCGGTGCACGCCGCGATGCGTGGCCTGCCCAACGTGGTGGGTATTCGTTCGCTGGGCCTGGCAGCAGCGGTGGAGTTAAGCCCCTCTGACAAAGGCGCGGGGCAACGCGGTTATGCGGTGTTTTTAGAGTGCTTGAAACACGGCGTGTTGGTGCGCAGTGCCGGTGACAACCTGGTGCTGGCGCCCGCGTATGTGGTGGAGCATGCGCAGATCGAACACATGGTGTCGGTGTTGGCGCAGGCGATCAAGCGGGTGGCTTGAGTTTTACTGTCCCACCACTTTGCGCAAACTTTGCTCGAGCACATCACCATTGGCTTGGGCGATGCGCACTTTTACCGGCAGGTAGCCGTGCGCCGGTGACAACCACATGTCTGCGGTTTGGTCGTGGTTTTGTAGCGGCAATCGGCTGACTTTCAAAGCCGTCAGGTCGCCCACCGGCAGCTTCAAAGTTTCGCTGTTTGCCACTTGAAAAGACCACACCTCTGCGCTTTTGGCGGACACGACTTGAAAATTCAGTTGTTGTCCGGCTTGTCGCAATTGTGGTGAACCTGCCAACAAAGCCGCGAGTTGAGCAAACAGACTCAAGCGGTCTTGTGCGGCCACTTGCAAGGTCAGTGGCATGCTGTTGGCGCTGAACACCACTTGGCCCTTTTCACGCTCGAAATGCGCAGCCACTTCTTGTTTGTATTTGTCACCAAAACGTTTGGGCAACAGTCCCTGGGGGCCGAGTTGACCGACGCTGGTTTGTGAGCGCGAACCCAACAGCATATGGCTGATGTCGAGCTTCATTTGGTAATTCACGCCGTCGTGTTGCCAGACCAGTTCACCGTTGGCGTTGAAGCGCAGGCCCTTGCTTTCACCGAGTACGTCGTATTGAAAAACACCTGACCGAGGCCACACAAAGCGGGCTTGCGACAGCCATGTGGGTGCAGTGGTGTTGTCCGTGGTCAAAGGTGGAGCAGCAGACGCAGGGGGCGCTGTCGGCGCGGGTGTAGCGGGCGGGTCCGTGGCTTGGGTGGGTTCGGGCGGAGTTGCCACAGGCTCAAACGGTTCAGCGCTGCTTGCTGTTGCTGCTTCAGGTGCAGGTACAGGCGCAGGTTCTTGGGTTTGTGCCACGGGCGCGTCGTCAGTCGGGGTCTGTGAAACCGCAACCGGTTCTGGTTCGCTTGACGTGGTCTCTGCGGCAGGGTCGGGTGCATAAAACCCTTCTTTGGGAGCGTCGCGCAAAGGGCGAGGCGGTCTGGCTTGTCGAGTAGCCGCAGCCGGGGCTGCTGTCTCGGGTGGTGATGGCGGGGCAGTGGCTTGCCATTGCAAACTCAACGGTGAAGCGCTACCCGCATGGGTCGGCCACATCACCGACAAGGCTTTCAAACCCATGAGGTGAATCAGCAGCACCAGCAACAGCAACGCCGCCAGTGCAAGCCGGTGTTTCAGGGTCGATGGATAGAATGCCTGCATGAAATTAGCGACGTACAAAGACGGGTCCCGCGATGGACAACTGGTGGTGGTTTCCAGAGATTTAAGCAGTGCCCATTATGCGAGCGGTATTGCCCAACGTTTGCAACAGGTGTTGGATGACTGGAATTTTTTGTCACCCCAATTGCAAGACCTCTACCAAACCTTGAACCAAGGCAAAGCCCGGCATGCCTTCCCGTTTGACCCCAAGATGTGCATGGCGCCTTTGCCGCGCGCCTACCAATGGGCCGACGGCTCGGCCTACATGAACCATGTGGAGTTGGTGCGTGCCTCGCGCAACAGCGAAGTGCCGGCCAATTTTTACGAAGACCCGCTGATGTACCAAGGGGGCAGCGACGATTTTTTGGGGCCATGTGATGACATCGTTGCCGTGAGTACCGACCACGGCATCGACTTTGAAGCCGAAGTGGCGGTCCTCACCGGTGATGTGCCGATGCAGTCCAGCGCAGACGAAGCCCTTGAAAGCATTCGGCTCGTGATGTTGGCCAACGATGTGTCTTTGCGTCGTCTGATACCTGCCGAACTGGCCAAAAACTTCGGGTTTTTACAAGGCAAACCGGCCACCGCATTCAGCCCGGTGGCGGTGACGACAGACGAACTCGGCAGCGCATGGCAACACGGGCGTTTGCACTTGACCATGCGGGTCGATTGGAACGACAAGCGCGTGGGCATGTGTGACGCCGGTCCCGAGATGACGTTCCATTTCGGTCAATTGATGGCGCATCTGGCCAAGACACGCAATATGCGAGCAGGCAGCATCATCGGCAGTGGCACGGTGAGCAACCAAGCCACAGAGAACCAGGGCAAAAAAGAATGGCCCAAGGGTTATAGCTGTATCGCCGAGAAGCGCGCCATCGAAACCATTCTGGACGGCAAAGCACAGACCGAATTCATGCAATTTGGCGACACTGTGCGCATCGAAATGAAAGACAAAGACGGTCAGAGTGTGTTTGGTGCGATCGAACAAAAAGTCTCGCCGCTACGCGTTTGAATTTTGCTCGACAAGTTTTTGGTTGAAGCTTGTCACACGACAGAGGTGGTATGAAAAACATTGACTACAGCATTTACGACACGCTGCACATCACTCGTCGCGGGCCCAACAACAGCGTGCTCGATATTCAAATGAAAGCGGCCAACGGCAAGTTGCCCACTGCAGGTCACCGTGGCCATGAAGATTTGTGTCGCATATGGCGTGACATTGGCGATGACGACAGTGTGCGTTGTGCTGTGTTGCGCGGCGAGGGCATGGGCTTTTCCGGTGGTGGTGATTTAAAGCTGGTGCAAGACATGGCCAATGATTTCGACACACGCACGCGTGTGTGGAAAGAAGCGCGCGATTTGGTTTACAACATCATCAACTGCGACAAGCCGATTGTCAGCGCCATGCATGGGCCTGCCGTGGGCGCAGGCTTGGTGGCTGGCTTGCTGGCCGATATTTCCATCGCAGCCAAAAGCGCCAAGATCGTCGATGGCCACACCCGTTTGGGCGTGGCCGCCGGTGACCATGCGGCGATTGTTTGGCCGTTGTTGTGCGGCATGGCCAAAGCCAAATACTATTTGATGCTGTGCGAACCGATCAACGGCGAAGAAGCCGAGCGCATCGGCTTGGTGTCGATGTGTGTTGAAGATGACCAATTGCTGAACAAAGCCTACGAAGTCGCCGACAAACTGGCCAATGGCAGCCAATCCGCCATCCGTTGGACCAAATATTCACTCAACAACTGGCTGCGTCAGGCCGGGCCTTCTTTCGATACCTCGCTGGCGTTGGAATTCATGGGCTTTGCCGGGCCTGATGTGCGCGAAGGCGTGGCATCGCTCAAGGAAAAAAGGCCGCCGTATTTCGGTTGACATGAACGCCAGAACCTGGGCCATCGTTAGCAGCGTGGTTGCGCTGCATGTGTTTGCTTTGTGGGCGTTGCACCAGGGCTTGCTGCGCCGCATGGCAGAGACTGTGGTGCCGGTGATGTTGGTCAGCACAGCGCAACTACCACCAGAGGTCAAGCCAACACGCAAGCAGGAGCCGCCTCCAGAGCTCAAACCGCCGCCTAAGCAGGAGTCACCTGCGCCTGCTGCAGAGGCCAAACCTCCAACACCGATCATTCAAGCGACACCACCCAAACCGGTGTTGACACCGCCGCCAGCCCCGCCCCAAAGCGCACCACCGCCGCCGCCAGCACTGCCGCCAGCCCCAACCCAAAGCGTGCCTCCACCTCCAGCACCATTGCCAGCCCCGACCCAAAGCGTGCCTCCTCCTCCAGCACCATCGCCAGCCCCGACCCAAAGCGTGCCGCCGCCGAGTGCGCCTTCAGCGCCTGAAGCAGTGGCTGCGCCCAAAGCCGCCCCAGCAGCGCCAGCGGTAGTGACGAGGCCCGCAACCCCTGCTGCTCCGCTGCCACCT
>JBJTXF010000339.1:0-8249 GCA_046082145.1 Limnohabitans sp.
ATGAGGCGCGGAGACTTTCCGCAGTCCATCAATATCGGGCGCAGGGCAGTGGCATGGAGCGCGCAGACCTTGATATGTGGCTCAATAGCCGCCCTCTCTCCGCCCCATATTGCCAAGCTGGCGCATAGTCCCCCTATTGCCAGGCTGACGTGGGGAGGCTGCTCCAGTCCCCTCATAGTTATCCCGCCATTGCGGGGGTGTTTCCAAAAAAATCCACTAGTCAATGAAGGCTAGTGGAAAAGTGTTTCGCGAAGACATTGTATGACTGAACGAAAAAGCCTAAAAGAAAGATGGGCAGAAATGGGTGATGGCGGGCCATTAAAAGCCCTACAAGGTGCCCAAAATAGCCTTTGGATAGTAGAGGGTGTCATTGCTCCAAACACCGTTAATTGGATGGTTGCGGCCCCCGAATCATTCAAAACCTTTATTGCCTTAGACATGGCTGCTTGCATTGCAAGTGGTAGGCCTTGGCATGGCCGATCAACCAAAAAGACAAGAGTGCTTTACATATCGGCTGAAGGCGGAAACGATATACATATACGACGAGCGGCAATCGATATCGCAGCGGATGACACTTCAGAGGATTTTGCTGTTGCACAAGCCAGGCCGCGCATAGATGACGAGGAAGGCCTTGGTTTTTTATGCCAAACGATGCATTGCATAGATAATCACAAAGCCACTGACTTTCGCATAAATATTTTTTACGAAGATTTATTAAAGATTAAGCACCTCAATGAAGAGGAAAAAGTCAGATTTGAAGCCCTTGGTGGAGATGACAATGATCCTATTGATGACTATTTGTGGGGCTTACACAAAGAGCAATGGAACAAGGTCTGCGACGCTTTCGGTTATGAAAAATGGAATCCAAAATTACCGCCAGAAAATCAAAAATCGCACGAATTTTTGAAAGTGGTCTTTGACGATGAGGATTTGACCTTGAAGCAAGAACTATGTTTGCAAAAATATTTTGATGGTCTGGACATATCTCACCGCTACAAAGGCTATGACCTTGGTTATGCGAATGCTGAAAAATTAGCCCCTGATTGGTATTGTTTTGATGATTTATTGATTATTATTGACACTTACTCACAAACAAGCTGCGACGATGAAAAAAGCACCGTCAGCAGATACATCAAAACCTTACGAGACGTGCAAGATAAGCTGGCATCGCTTAGTGAAAAATATCCCAAATCAATCACCTTTTTAGTCATAGACCACACTACGAAGCAAGGTGACACCTATATGGGAAGCTTAGCCAAGCTTGGCGACTGCGACACCATGCTGAAGGTATCGCGGCCTAATAAGGACCGTTTTGCGACCCTCAGTTGCATGAAGATGAAGGTTGGTGCCCCTTTTAAGCCCATCCATTTGGAGCTCAAGCCTATCGAGCTTGAAGGGTTTCCTGATGGCCAGGGAAGGCCTATTTCAAGCCTTTACGTTGATGGCGCGGAGGGTGTCACTCAATCGCGCCAGACCTCAAGCGAAAATCCTGAAAGTGCGGCAGCTCAAGTCTTCAGGCTTATTCACCTTTACGCCCCCATCAAGTTAGATGAGCTAAGACGGAAATTTATTGACCATGAATCAAATCAGGGCAAGAAGCCCGATTCGGTGAAACGCGCTTTCAGCCGAGGTTTGGAATCCATCAAAGCTCAAGGTTTAGTGACACAAGATAGTGAGGGAAATTTCAGTGACAAACAGTCCTGACAATTCAAAACGGACAGTATCTGGACATTGGACATACCCACCCCCCTAAAGGGGGGGGTTGTCTTGTCCGTCTGTCCAGTCTGTCTCCTCTAGGACAGACAAGGATTTACGGTGTCCGAGACATGTCCAATGTCATGTCCAAAGCCCATGACGCGCCCGCGCAAGCCATCTGGCGTATTACCTTAATTGGATGGGAACAATGCCAAAGTGAATCCAAAGAGGGTTGCGTCTCCATTGGCGTAGGGCAGCAGCTTTGGACAATTTTTCGCGCCCCCCCGATTCATACCAACGCCTATAGCCCTCCTTGGCGCGGATACCTTGTTCACCCCTCATGCGCTCTTGTAGGGCTCGCCTGATCGTGGCCTTGCCCTCTTCAGTCTTAGGGCCAGTACTCATGCCGCCGTGGTTTCGGCATCTACCGTTTGTCATTGCTTTTGCCTTGCACGGCTCGCCCGTGCTTCGAGCATGGGCACCGCACCGCAAAGAAAGGGGTTTGCTATCTGAAGTTAACCAAAACAACGGGCCGCGTTCAGTCTTCAGATGGGGCAGGATGGCGATTTGGTTAGTCATTGCGGGAGGGCGTGAATTTTTGAGTTGGGGGTATTTTCGCTTTGATTTCTTTCTTTTTTTCAAAATACCCCCAAAAGTACCCCCATCTGATCTAAGCTGTTGCTAGAATTAACTGGACACTCAAAGACAAAGAATCGAGTATTTACAGGCTTTTCCGAGGAGAAAAAGAAAAAAGCCAGCCCTCTTTGGAAGGTGCTGGCTTTTGAAATGGTGCCGATTATCGGATTCGAACTGATGACCTACCGCTTACAAGGCGGTTGCTCTACCAACTGAGCTAAATCGGCGTTGAGCGCATTCTACCCAAGACACAAGTCACTTTCATTTGATTCGCTTGAGGCTTGGGCGTGTGTGTGAGGCGCTTGATGAAACCGATGGGTCGCTGGCCGCTGGTAGCAAGGTCTGTGACTTTGAAGCCGCTGATTCGGCCACAGCTGGCGCTGGAAACGCCATGCCTTGTCCATTTTCCCTGGCATAGATAGCCATCACCCTACCCATGGGGATCAGTATGTCTCTGGCCACACCGCCAAACCTGGCTTTGAATTGGATGAAATCGTTGTCTAATTTCAATCCGCTGGTGGCATCAAAACTGACATTCAAAACAATTTCCCCGTTATTCACATATTCGCGCGGCACCTGCACGCTGTCATCAACAGACACGGTCACGTAAGGCGTCAGCCCATTGTCTGTACACCATTCGTGCAAAGCCCGAACCAAGTAAGGCCGTGTGGAAGATGACGAAGTATCAGACACCATAAAGATTACTTGCGCATGACCTTTTCAGAGGGTGTCAACGCTTCGATATAAGCTGGTCTTGAAAAAATTCGCTCAGCATATTTGAGCAGTGGTGCCGCATTTTTTGACAACTCAATACCGTAATGGTCTAAACGCCAAAGCAAGGGCGCAATTGCCACATCCAACATTGAGAAATTGTCGCCCAACATGAATTTATTTTTCAAGAATACAGGCGCCAACTGTGTCAATCTGTCACGAATGTGAGAACGTGCTTTTTCAAGCGCTTTTTCATTTGACTTTTGAGCACGTGACTCCAGTGAACTGACATGCGTGAAAAGTTCTTTTTCGAAATTCAACAAAAACAAACGCACGCGCGCCCGGTCAACAGGGTCGCCCGGCATCAATTGAGGGTGCGGAAAACGTTCGTCAATGTATTCATTGATGATATTGGACTCGTACAAGATCAAGTCGCGCTCGACCAGTATAGGCACCTGGCCGTATGGATTCATCACATTGATGTCCTCAGGCTTGTTATAGAGGTCGACATCGCGTATTTCAAAATCCATGCCTTTTTCAAACAGCACAAATCGGCAGCGGTGGGAAAAAGGACAAACAGTCCCTGAGTACAAGACCATCATGAGCGTGGCTCCTGAAAACAAAAAGTGTAACGGGCCAAGATTGGCCCATTGAAACAACCTGCTAAAGCGGGTTGAGATGAATCGGCCTCAGCGAATGTCTTTCCAGAATGCGGCATTCAAACGCCAAGCAATGAACATGAAGATCAACAGAAATATCATCACCCACACGCCAACTTTGATCCGCATGCTTTGCGTTGGCTCCGACATCCATTGCATGTAGCTCACCAAATCACCAACTGCATCATCGTAATCCGTGGGACTGAGTTTGCCTGGAGAAACTTGCTGCCAGCCAGCAAATACTTGCATGTCATGACCATTGGAATGGACGGTGTTGTAGATCGGTTTGCGTTCACCTTGTAATTCCCACAGCACATGCGGCATGCCGACATTTGGAAAAGCCAGGTTGTTCCAACCAGTGGCTTTACTCGGGTCACGGTAGTAGGTGCGCAAATAGGTATAGATGTAATCAGCGCCTGTACCGCCATGTCCAGAGCGAGATCTTGCGATCACAGTCAAGTCAGGTGGGGTACCGCCAAACCAATCTTTCGCCTGCTTGGGATCCATGGTGATTTTCATGGTCTCACCCACTTTGTCAGTGGTGAACAGCAAGTTGTCTTTGATTTGTTGCTCAGTCAAACCGATGTCTGTGAGTCGGTTGAATCGCATGTAGGCCGCCGAGTGACAATTCAAACAATAATTGACGAACAGCTTGGCACCGTTTTGTAATGCGGCCAAGTTGTTGATTCTGTTAGGAGACTTGTCCCAAGGAATGGTGTCTGTCGCAGCAAAAGCAGACCAACTGGTGAACACGCTCAAAAGCAGGGAGAGAAAGATTTTTATCATGGTTAAGTGCTCCTGCCGCGGTGTCAGTGGGCAGCAAAATTGACACGTGCAGGCAACGGCTTGGTTTCACCTAAGCGGCTCCACCAGGGCATCAACAAGAAAAAGCCGAAGTAAAACAATGTACCGACTTGCGAAATACGTTCATTGATTTGTGAAGGTGGTTTGATACCCAAATATCCCAACACAATGAAGTTGATCACGAACAAAGTGTAAAGGTAGGCATGCCATGTGGGCTTATAGCGAATGGACTTGACCGCACAGTGATCCAACCATGGCAAGAAGAACAGGATGATGACGGATCCTCCCATGACCATCACGCCCCAAAATTTTGCGTCTATGGCCAGCATCAAACCTACCAGCACCACCGCGCTAAGCATCACCGCCCCTTTGAACATGTTGCTGACTGCTGCGCGAGTAGCACCCAAATAGGCTGCCGCCATCACACACACGATTAACGCATACATCATTTCGCTGGTGATCGCGCGAAGCATAGAGTAATAGGGTGTGAAGTACCACACAGGAGCAATATGCTGTGGAGTTTTCAACGGGTCAGCGGGTATGAAGTTGTTGTACTCCAAGAAATAACCACCAAACTCAGGCGCAAAAAAGATGATGGCAGAGAAAACCAGCAAAAATCCAGTCACGCCCATGATGTCGTGCACGGTGTAGTAAGGATGAAAAGGAATACCGTCCAAAGGCTTGCCGTTGACATCTTTGGTGGCTTTGATCTCAATTCCATCAGGATTGTTAGAACCCACTTCGTGCAGAGCAATGATGTGCGCCACAACCAATCCGAGCAAAACCAGCGGCACGGCTATCACGTGAAAGGCGAAAAAGCGATTGAGGGTAGCGTCCCCCACCACATAGTCTCCGCGAATCAATAACGCCAAATCGGGGCCAATGAATGGGATTGCGGAAAATAAGTTAACAATCACCTGCGCGCCCCAGTAGGACATTTGTCCCCAAGGCAACAAATAACCCATGAAGGCCTCACCCATCAAAGCCAGAAAAATGGCACAACCAAATAGCCATACGAGTTCACGGGGTTTGCGGTAGGACCCGTAAATCAAGCCACGAAACATGTGCATGTAAACCACTATAAAGAAAGCTGATGCGCCAGTGGAGTGCATATAACGCACTAACCAGCCCCAAGGTACATCACGCATGATGTATTCGACAGAAGCAAAAGCAGAGGCTGCGTCGGGTTTGTAATGCATCACCAAAAAAATACCGGTGACAATTTGAATCACCAGCACCAACATGGACAACACGCCAAAGAAATACAAGAAGTTGAAATTTTTGGGCGCATAGTATTCGCTCAAATGTTCTTTATAAAGCTTGGACAAAGGAAAACGGTTGTCCACCCAATTCAGGGCTTTTTCAGCCAATGGGGCGTTGGGGGAAATTTCTTTGAATTCAGCCATGGTGCTTGCCTTTAAGCCTTTTTGTCTTCGCCAATCAGCAAACGACTGTCTGACAGATACATGTGGGGAGGAACTTCTAGGTTGTCAGGGGCAGGCTTGTTTTTGTAAACACGCCCAGCCATGTCAAACGTGGAACCGTGGCATGGGCACAGAAAGCCGCCTTGCCAATCATCAGGCAAGGATGGCTGGGGCCCCATTTGGAATTTGTCGCTGGGAGAACATCCCAGATGAGAGCAAATACCCACACCCACGAAAAATTCGGGTTTGATGGAGCGCATCGTGTTACGGGCATATTCAGGTGTCAATTCCCCCGGATTGCGCTTGGATTCTGGATCCGCCAATTGGGATTCGACCTTTTTCAGGGCTTCGAGTTGCTCGGGTGTGCGCCGAATGATCCATACAGGTTTACCACGCCATTCCACCGTGAGTTTTTCTCCCGGCTTGATACTGGAGATGTCCACTTCAACAGCTGCACCGGCGGCTTTGGCACGCTCGGATGGACTGAATGTGCTCACGAAAGGAACAGCAACGGCGGCTCCCCCGACAACACCGGCGCAACCGGTGGCAATCAGCCAGGTGCGCTTGCCAGTGTCCAAAGTGGTTTCACTCATGTAAGACCTCTGAATTTCATTGGGATCATCGAAAGCCTTAGATTTTAACCGAGCGACTTAGGTGAAAACCAGAGGTCGGGATACAGAGAGCTTAGAGACTCTGCTCCCATTTTGCATGAATATAAGTAATTACCCTAAATTCAATGCATCAGACCAAGTATCACTGGTGGCTTGCTGCCGCCACGGCAGCCAACAAACTGGCCGGGTCTGCCAAGCCTTGACCAGCGATGTCAAATGCCGTGCCATGGTCGGGACTGGTCCGAACAAATGGCAAGCCCAGTGTTTGGTTGACGCCTTGGGATAAGCCATCCAGCTTCACGGGAATGAGCCCTTGGTCGTGGTACATGGCAACCACCACATCAGGCGCTGGCTGGGCGCCGGCTTGCATTGCTTGCATGAACACGGTGTCTGGCGGAAAAGGTCCACTGACCTGAATGCCTTGTTTTTTGGCTGCAGCCAAGGCAGGGGCAATCTCCACCATTTCCTCCTGCCCAAACAGACCTTCTTCGCCGGCATGCGGATTCAAACCAGCGACCCAAATATGGGGACGATAACCATAGAGCTTTTGCCAACTTCGGTCTGTGACTTGCAAAGTCTGCAGCACATTGGCGGCGGTGACCGCATCAATGGCTTGGCGCAGCGACACATGGATACTGACCAACACCACCCGCAAACCTGGCCGACTGAGCATCATGCGCACGGGAACAGCCGTGACCGAAACGCCTAAATGGTTGGCCGCCACAGCTTGCAGCATCTCGGTATGGCCTGGAAATTCGATACCCGCCAAAGACAAGGCTTTTTTATGCAGGGGAGCGGTCACCACGGCCTTTGCACGGCCCTCTAAGGCCTCGCGGGCAGCAAACAGCACTGCATCTGCTGCCATTTTTCCGCCAGCAGCGCTGGCTACCCCGAGAGCAATCGGAGCGTCGGGCGTGGTGTTCCACACAGGAATTCGACCTGCTTGCACATGCTGCGCTTCGCTGAGCGCAAACACCTCCACACATTGAATCTGCGTCGGCAATCGCTCAGCCAGCATGTTCCTATGGTGTTGCATCACCGCCAAATTGCCCAACACACAGCATCCCTGCATTTGCACTGGATGATTGGCAAAGGCCTTGATGATGATTTCAGGGCCGATGCCCGCTGGATCGCCCATGGTGAGGGCGATCGGCAAATGGTGATTGCTCGAAGCCATCGTGATCAGGCACTAAGCCGGGTTGTGTATATCAATGAACTCATGCGCGATACCAAAACGACCGCAAACATGCGCCGCCAGTGCCGGTGCACCGTAGCGCTCGGTGGCGTGGTGCCCACACGCAAAAAATGCCACACCTGTTTCTTGCGCCAAATGCGCTTGTGGCTCGGACATTTCACCCGTGACGAACGCATCAGCACCCGCGGCGATCGCGCTTTCAAACCAGGACTGGGCACCGCCTGTGCACCAGGCAATGTTTTGTATGGCACGAGCAGGGTTCGGCACCACAGCGACCGGGGTAGTGCCCAGTTTGTCTTTCAAAGACTGAGTCAAAGTTTGGGCATTCACTTCGCCTTGTGCGGGGTGACCGACCATGCCCAGCGCTTGATCTCCAAACCTATTTGTCACTTGCCAGCCCATCAACTCACCCAATTGCGCGTTGTTGCCCCATTGCGCATGGGCGTCCAGCGGCAAATGGTAGGCCAGCAGGTTGATATCGTGCGCCAGCAACAATGCCAAACGTTGTTTGAGC
>JBJTXF010000340.1:0-3811 GCA_046082145.1 Limnohabitans sp.
CTTACGATGTCTATGACCAAATGGATTTTGACGTGCCGGTGGGTGTCACTGGCGACTGCTATGACCGTTATCTGGTTCGCGTTGCAGAGTTGCGCCAATCCAACCGAATCATCACCCAGTGTGTGAAATGGCTGCGCGATAACCCCGGGCCGGTCATCACCGACAACCACAAGGTGGCGCCACCTTCACGCGAGTCCATGAAATCCAGCATGGAAGAGTTGATCCACCATTTCAAATTGTTCACTGAAGGCTTTCATGTGCCCGAGGGTGAGGCGTATGCAGCTGTTGAACATCCCAAGGGTGAATTCGGTATTTATTTGGTCAGTGATGGTGCAAACAAACCCTATCGCATGAAAATTCGCCCGCCAGGTTTTGCGCATTTGGCTGCCATGGACGAAATCACGCGCGGCCACATGATTTCGGACACCGTGGCCATCATTGGCACCATGGACATCGTGTTTGGAGAGATTGACCGATGAACACCCAGACTCAACACTTCTCGGCCCAAACCTTGGCCCAGTTTCAGCACGAACTCAGCAAATACCCCGACGATCAAAAGCAATCTGCGGTGATTGCCTGTTTATCTATCCTTCAGCAAGAGCATGGCTTTGTCACGCCTGCCCACGAAAAAGCCTTGGCCCAAGTGCTGGAGATGCCTGTCATGGCGGTGCATGAAGTCTTTACCTTCTACAACATGTTCAATCAGCAACCCGTTGGCCGCTTCAAGATCAATGTTTGCACCAACTTGCCTTGTCAACTTCGCGGCGGGCAAAACGCCCTCGATCATTTGTGTCAAAAATTGGGTGTGGAAGTGGGTCAAACCACCCAGGACGGCATGTTCACTTTGCAACACGGCGAATGTATGGGCGCTTGTGCAGACGCACCTGTGTTGTTGGTCAACGACCGAAACATGTGCAGTTTCATGAGCCACGACAAACTAGACCAGTTGATCGACGGCCTGCAACAGGCGGAGACCACACCATGAACGTTCAAACGTTGTTGTCGCAATTTCAATCCCAGGGACTGGAGTCGTGCTTTCATGGCCGACATATCCAACCGCAAATTTATGCAGACCTCAACGGCCGCAACTGGGGCTTGCAAGACTATGTGGCCCGTGGCGGCTACCAAGCTTTACGCACCATACTTGGAATAAACGGCGAAGCCGCATGGACGCAAGACCAAGTCATTGCGTGCGTCAAGGAGTCGGGTTTGCGTGGTCGTGGTGGCGCGGGTTTTCCGACCGGTTTGAAATGGAGTTTCATGCCTCGTCTCTTCAACGGCCAAAAATACCTGGTCTGTAATTCCGATGAAGGCGAGCCCGGTACCTGCAAAGACCGCGATATTTTGGAATACAACCCGCACATCGTTATCGAAGGCATGGCCATTGCCGCTTATGCCATGGGCATCACCGTAGGCTACAACTACATACACGGTGAAATTTTCCAAACCTATGAGCGCTTCGAGTTGGCGCTGAAAGAAGCCAGAACCGCGGGGTATTTGGGGCAACGCATACAAGGAAGCGACTTCAGTTTTGAGTTGCACGCTGCCCATGGTTTTGGTGCTTACATTTGCGGTGAAGAAACCGCATTGCTCGAATCACTGGAAGGAAAAAAAGGCCAGCCTCGCTTCAAGCCACCCTTCCCCGCGAGCTTTGGCGTGTATGGCAAGCCCACCACCATCAACAACACCGAAACATTTGCAGCCGTGCCATGGATCATCCGCAACGGTGGTGCTGCATACCTGGCCTGCGGCAAACCCAACAACGGCGGCACCAAGATTTTTTCCGTCAGCGGTGACGTTGCCCGGCCGGGCAATTATGAAATTCCCTTGGGCACCCCTTTTTCCAAGTTGCTCGAATTGGCGGGTGGTGTGCAAGGCGGTGCTTTGAAAGCCGTGATCCCTGGCGGTTCATCGGCGCCTGTCTTGCCCGCATCCATCATGATGGACATCACCATGGATTACGACGCTATCGCCAAAGCGGGCTCCATGCTGGGCTCTGGCGCGGTCATTGTGCTCAACGACACGCGTTGTATGGTCAAGAGCTTGCAGCGTTTGTCTGCGTTTTACATGCACGAGTCATGCGGACAATGCACACCTTGTCGTGAAGGCACCGGTTGGTTGTCGCGCATGGTCGATCGCATTGAGAATGGTCAAGGCAAGCCTTCTGACATGGACTTGCTCGACAGCGTGGCCGAAAACATCATGGGGCGTACCATTTGCGCATTGGGTGATGCGGCGGCCATGCCCGTGCGCGGCATGCTCAAGCACTTCCGTCACGAGTTCGAGCATCACATCTCTCACAAATCATGCTTGGTGGCTTCAACTGCAACCGCTGGTGAGCACCATGGTTGAATTGCAAATCGACGGCAAGACCGTGCAGGTGCCTGAAGGCAGCGTGGTCATCCAAGCCGCAGAGCAGGCGGGCACTTTCATCCCGCATTTTTGCTACCACCGCAAACTCAGCATTGCTGCCAATTGCCGCATGTGTCTGGTGGATGTTGAAAAAGCCCCCAAACCCATGCCCGCATGCGCCACACCGGTGACCCAAGGCATGGTGGTTCACACCCGATCAGACCGCGCGATCAAAGCACAAAAAGCCGTGATGGAGTTTTTGCTGATCAACCATCCTTTGGACTGCCCGATTTGTGACCAAGGCGGTGAATGCCAGTTGCAGGACCTGGCCGTGGGCTACGGTGGCAGCGCATCACGTTTCCAAGAAGAAAAGCGTGTGGTGTATCACAAAGATGTGGGCCCTTTGGTGAGCATGGAAGAAATGAGCCGTTGCATCCATTGCACTCGCTGTGTGCGTTTCGGTCAAGAAATCGCAGGCAGTATGGAACTTGGCATGTCGCACCGGGGCGAGCATTCTGAAATCGAAGCCTTCGTCGGTGAAACCGTCGACTCCGAGTTGTCCGGCAACATGATTGATATCTGTCCGGTGGGCGCATTGACCAGCAAGCCGTTTCGCTACCAAGCCCGTACCTGGGAGCTGAGTCGCCGCAAATCCATCAGCCCGCATGACGCGGTGGGTGCCAACCTGATCGTGCAAGTCAAAAACAACCGTGTGATGCGCGTTGTTCCCTTGGAAAACGAAGACGTCAACGAATGCTGGATCGCAGACCGAGATCGTTTCAGTTACGAATCGCTCAACAGTGAAGACCGTTTGACTCAGCCCATGCTCAAGCAAAACGGCGAATGGATCACCGTGGATTGGGCCACAGCACTTGAATACGTGGTCAACGGGGTGCAACATATTCGCGCAGACCATGGTGCAAAAACCATCGGCTGTCTTGCCAGCCCACACAGCACACTGGAAGAACTTCATCTGGCAACACAGTTCATTCGCGGGCTTGGCAGCGACAACATCGACAGCCGTTTGCGCGCCGCTGACTTCGCGCACGAGGGCAAAACAAGATGGTTGGGTACGTCGGTGGCCTCGTTATCCACATTGGACGTGGCGCTCATCGTGGGTTCAAACATTCGCAAAGACCAACCCTTGTTGGCGCAGCGCATTCGACAAGCCACGCGCAAAGGCGCCAAAGTGTTTACTTTGAACGAACAAGTTTTTGATTGGGCCATGCCTGTGGCACACACCGTCTTGGCTGATCCATCGGTATGGGTTCAATCATTGGCCGATATCGCCGCTGCAGTCGCACAGTTGAAAAACACACAGCCCCCCGTGACGGGAAATGCCCAAGCACCCGGGGTGCAAACCATTGCAGCCGCTTTGGTCAGTGGCGAGCGCAAAGCCCTATTGCTGGGCAATGCAGCCGCACACCATCCCAAGACTTCTGGCCTGCTGGCGTTGGCG
>JBJTXF010000341.1:0-2051 GCA_046082145.1 Limnohabitans sp.
CAAAGAAGGTGACTGACGCAACAGGTTGTGCCTGACCAGCAAACTGACTTCACCGACCACATGCACGGGCGTGCGCAAAAACAAATCGAGCGAGCGAGCGACCGCACCTTCGGTGGAGGTTTCTACCCCCACCACACCAAACTGCGCTGTGCCCGCCGAGGTGGCGTGAAAGACCTCGTCAAAGTTGTTGCAGTAAATGAGTTCTGCTGCGCTGCCGAAATATTCAACCGCGGCTTGTTCGCAAAAGGTGCCAACGGGGCCCAACACCGCGACCCGCTGAGGGGCTTCTAAGGCCAGGCAGGCCGACATGATTTCCCGCCAAATAGCCGCCACATGGTTGTTTTTGAGGGGACCGGGATTGGTTTGCTGGATTTTTTCAAGCACTTGCGCAACCCGGTCGGGACGGAAAAAAGGCGACCCCTCGGCGCGTTTGATGTCTCCGACTTGCTCTGCCAACTGCGCGCGTTGGTTGAGCACTTGCAGCAACTGGCGGTCAAGTGCATCGATTTGCTGGCGCAAACCGGCCAAACCGCCAGATGACTGTTCGGTCATGGCGTTTCGTCCGCAGCGGGCGCGTCACCGGGTTCGTCTTCGGTACCCGCTTGGGCATCGTTTTCAACAATGCGTTGCATACCGCTGAGTTTGGCGCCTTCGTCCAAACCGATGAGCGTGACACCTTGGGTGGCTCGGCCCATTTCTCGGATTTCGCTGACGCGCGTGCGCACCAGCACGCCCCGGTCGGTGATGAGCATGATGTCGTCGTCGTTGTGCACCAAGGTGGCAGCCACCACTTTGCCTTTGCGCTCGGTTTGCTGGATGGCGATCATGCCTTTGGTGCCACGACCATGTCGCGTGTATTCGTCAATCGGTGTGCGTTTGCCGTAGCCGTTTTCAGTGGCGGTTAGCACGCTGTTGCTCGAAATCGCGTCTGGTGTGGCAGCATCTTCTTGGGCGGCAACCAGCATGGCGATCACACTTTGCCCGTCATCGAGGGACATGCCGCGAACGCCACGGGCGCTGCGGCCCAACGGACGGACATCGTTTTCATCGAAGCGCACGGCTTTGCCACCGTCGCTGAACAACATGACGTCATGGTGGCCATCGGTAAGCGCTGCACCAATCAAGTAGTCGCCATCGTCAAGATTGACTGCGATGATGCCGCCTTTGCGTGGATTGTTGAATTCGTCGAGCGATGTTTTCTTGACCGTCCCCATGGAGGTGGCCATGAAGACAAATTGGTCTGCAGGAAAACTGCTGGCTGAACCCGTCAGCGGCAGTACCACATTGATTTTTTCGCCCTCAACCAACGGGAACATGTTGACGATGGGGCGACCGCGCGAGCCGCGCGAACCTTCGGGCACTTCCCAGACCTTAAGCCAATACAAACGGCCACGGTTGGAAAAACACAAAATGTATTCGTGGGTGTTGGCGATGAAGAGTTGCTCAATCCAGTCGTCTTCTTTGGTCGAGGTGGCTTGTTTGCCACGGCCACCGCGTTTTTGTGCGCGGTACTCAGAAAGGGGTTGGCTTTTGATGTAGCCGTTGTGGCTGAGGGTGACGACCATGTCGGTGGGCGTGATCAGGTCTTCGGTGGCCAAGTCCTGAGCGTTGTGCTCGATTTGGCTGCGTCGCGCACCCACTTTACTTTGGCCGAATTCTTGGCGGATGGCAGACAACTCGTCGCTGATGATGGCTGAGACGCGTTCAGGGCGCGCCAGTATGTCGAGCAAGTCATCGATTTCCGACATGACTTCTTTGTATTCATTGACGATTTTGTCTTGCTCCAACCCCGTCAGGCGTTGCAAACGCATTTGCAAAATTTCATGCGCCTGGGTGTCGCTCAATCGGTAGAGGCCATCGGCGCCCATGCCATATTGCTTTTCGAGTCCGTCAGGTCGGTAGTCATCGGCATGGATCACGCTGCCGTCGGCCTTGGCGCGGGTCAGCATGGTGCGCACCAGTTGGTTGTCCCAGGGCTTGCTCATCAATTCGGTTTTGGCCACCGGTGGTGTGGGCGCATTGCGGATGATGGCGATGAATTCATCGATATT